>CAZBFS010000057.1:0-9102 GCA_964491215.1 uncultured Proteiniphilum sp. | reverse complement strand
CGGTAGCTGTTGATGGTCTCTACACCCAGATACATTTTTTCCGCGATCTCCGGGTATTGCGTCTTGATCTCCTTGCAAAGATCGATACCGCTCACATCGGGCAAACTGATATCAAGTAAAATGACATCCGGTATCTTCTTTGATAAAATGGACCGGCATTCCATGCCGGTATAAGCAGTACCGGCTACCTGAATGATCTCCGAGTTGTCGAAGAGTTTTTTCAGACCTTCTACCAGGATGCGGTGATCATCCACGATCAGGATGTTGATTTTGTCAGGCTTTTTCATGCTTGAGTGCTAGTTCCAGCGTGATTTCGGTACCCTGCCCGATTACGGAATGAATCTCCACTGTACCGCCCGCCGAACCGATCCTGTTTTGAACGTTCTTAAGTCCTGCTCCCTGGCTAACCATGCCAGGTTCAAATCCTTTGCCGTCGTCCTGAACCGTTACTGAGACCCTGTCGGCTTGCTGAATGAGCTGTACGTTGATATGTTCCGCCTCTGCATGCCTGATGGCATTGTTGATTAGTTCGAATACTGCGCGATACAACGTGTTCTCTAACTTGTGATCGATTCTCTGATCCTCTCCGAAAAAATGAAATGTGACCTTGGGGAGACTGAGGCAGAAATCTTCCAGTGCGACTTTCAATCCATAGCGCGACAGAGATTCGGGCATCATGTTGTGTGCCACGCGACGCAGTTCTTTCATGGAGTTGTCTAGCATCTCTATCACCTGGTTGAAACGTTCCACATCATCGGTTTCAATGATCACATCCTGCCGCATGTCAAACAGATTCAGTTTCACGGCTGAGAGCATTCCCCCAAGCCCATCGTGCAGATCGCGTGCCAACCTGGTACGTTCGGCCGTTTCACCATCCAGGATCGATTGTGTAGCGACGATCTGTTTTTCCTGCTCCAGATGGACAATCTTCTGTTCGGCCAGTTTTTTTTCACTGCTGATGGCTTTCTGACGCAACCAGAGCAACAATAACAATAGCAGCAAGATGAAGAGTCCCGAAAAGAGGAGGATGCCAAAGAGCTTCCGTTCTTGTTCCAATGCGGAGATGCGCATCTCCTGATTCGCCGTCAGGTATTTTTTCTCCTGTTCCGCCATAGAGCGTTCAAATTCAGTTGTGGAGCGTTCATCGATCAGAGCCCTATACTTGTCAAAATAGTGCAGTGCCTCCTCGTTGTTGTCCAGGAAAATGCCCGACCGGACCATGTTGGCATAGAGATTGGAGGTGACGTTGGCATCTGTCGTGTCCATGCATATCGCTTCGAATGCCGTTTTGCGACAGTTGTGATAATCTTTCTCGTTGAAATAGATGTTGGATAATATATTCAAGGAACCGGCTACATGTGCCGGGTAGCCGGTCTCTTCTGTCAGTTTCAATGCCCGCAGGGCATACTCTTTGGCTGTCGGGTAATCCTGGTAATGGCCATAGTAGACCATGGCTATTCCCTGAAGAGCGATGGCTTCCTCCATTTTTTGATTGCAGTCGTGAAAAATCTCTGCTGCTCTTATGGAGTATTCAAGTGATTTTTTAAAGTTATTGCGTTTGAGGGCTATTCTGCTTAATCCGTCATACGTACGGCCCAGGTTAAAGCTGTCATTTGCTCTGAGGCTCTCCTTTTTCAGTTCCAGGTAATATTTTTCTGCCTGATTCAGGTTCAAGAGGCTATAATAGAGCGTGGCTATGTTTCCAAGTACTGATCGTATTCGCTCTCTGTTGTCCTGTGTCTCAAACATCGAAAGTGCTTTCAGGTAGTAGGTGAGTGCTTCCTGATATTCACCCGTCACGTTGTACAGGTTCGCGAAGGCACCATATAGGGCTGCTTCCAGCTTTTCATCCTTTAATGCCTGCGCTTTTTCAAGAGATACGTTCAGCATCAATTGAGCCGAATCCATCTGGCTGTTCATGTAATATGCCACCCCCAGGTTGCGATATAGTAAGGCTTCCATTGAAGGTATTTGCTCCTTTTGTGCCTTTTTTATGCCCAACAGGGCAAATCGCTTTGCTTTGGTGAAATTATCACCAAGGTAGCTCCAGCTCAACTCGTCACACAGGTCCAGATATTCAATTGGTGTAAGTTCCTTGTCGGTCACAAGTTGCTCAAGGCTATCCCTGTTTTGAGCCACCCCGCTTGCAGACACCAGCAGGAGGCCGATTGCCACGCAAATTACAGGTTTGAGATTCTTTATATTCATGCTGTTTGATCATTTGTGGAAAGCGTAATAGAGAACTGAAACAGAAAACCGAAACAGAAGAGGATATCAAAAACTCTTCAGTGACAAAGATAAACCTGATTATGATGAGATAATACCCCTTTTTGGGGGTATCCTCAATCTATACCATAACAAGATTGGATGTAATTTGATTAATTCTTTTTCATGTTGCCCCTGTTATATGAGAGATAGATTCCCGGAATGCCTATCAGGGCGAAGATGAGGAATCCCAGTCGCATGGCTGCCAGAAAGGCATTCTCCTCTACCGCGTCCACGGTGAGGTTACCGAAGTAGAGGCTGAAGAGGAGAGATACCACGCTCATGCTGATAATCTGTCCGAAGACCCGCATCGACGCTGCCAACCCTGAAGCCTGTCCGTAACGGCTCCGTTCCACTGATCCCATGATGGTATTCATGTTGGGTGAGGAGAAGAGGGCAAAGCCGAGTCCCACCCAAACGAGGATGGTGATGATCACCCAGATCGGCGTGTGACTGCCGAGCAGTGACAACATGGCCAATCCGGAGGAACAGATGGCCATGCCTGCCGTGGCGAAGTAACGTGGTTCAAACCTGTCGGAAAGACGTCCCACTAAAGGTGAGAAGAGGGTCATCATCAGCGGCTGGGCGATGATGACCGCACCCGCATCGCGGGGGGTGAGCCCCTGTATCTTTTGCAGGTAGAGACTGAGGAAGAAAACGATGGCAAAGGTGGCAGTGTAGTTGATCAGCGCCGAGAGGCTGGAGTAGGTGAAGAGGCGGTTGTGGGTGAAGAGACGCACCTCTAACAGGGGGTGTGCTGTTTTCTTCTCGTGCAGCCAGAAGAGCAGCAACAGGAGCAGAGCTCCACCCATCAGTAGCCATCCTGTCAGAGAGGGTATCAGTGTTGACCCGTAGACCAGCGCGGTGAGTCCTCCCATGAAGAGCAGCGTACCCTTGCCATCTTTTTGTGCGGGGGCCTGCACCTTTCTCATCGGCTCCCTGAGTGTGAAGAGGGTGAGCAGCAGTGTGGCGAAGCCCAGCAGTGAAGCGATCAGGAATAGGGAACGCCAGCCGGCGTAGAGGGTGAGGATCCCACCCAGCAGGGGGCCCAGGGCCAGCCCCGCATAGACGGCCGAGACGGAGATGCCGAGCACCTGTCCCCTTTTGTTGGGAGGGAAGGAGGAGACCAGCAGCACCTGGCCCGTGGTACTGGTGAAAGCGGCTCCCACCCCCTGCAGAAAACGGGCAGCGATGAGCCACCATCCACCGGGTGCCAGCCAGCAGAAAAGAGAGGAGAGCGTGAAGAGCAACAGTCCCACCTTGAAGAAACGGCTGCTGCCATAGCGGTCACCCCAGGCTCCTGCGGGCAGCATGAAGAGAGCGGTGGCCAGCAGGAAGGAGGTGATAATCCAGCTCAGCCCCACAGCAGAGAAGGCAAAATCGCTGCCGATGGCAGGCAGTGCAATGTTGACTGCCGAGATGAGGAAGGTACCCAGGAAAGAGGTGGCAGCAACCACCATGAGGATGGGCAGGCCGCTGCGGGAGTGATACTGACCGGTTACGGAATGTAGCATGCTATGGGTGTCATTGTCCATGTCAGAAAATCTCCCTCATGTGCTTCACCGACACCGGAGTCTTACTGGCAGCTTTCAGCTCGGGTGAGCGGATAATGATGGTGCGCTTTTCACCTGGCAGCAGATCGATGAAGTTGTCGCTGAAACGGGCACCCTGGATCGGTATCTCCAGGAAGAGATCCTTGGCCAGCGCAGAGCTGGTGATGCTCACCCTATATTCGCCATCGGCATATTGTATGTTGCTTTCGACAGTTGTCTCCGGCAGCTCCAGCCTGTTGGGCCAGTAGAAGAAAAGATCTTTGCGCGAGATCACCTCACCGCTTCTGTCGGTGAGGAAGGCATGGATCAGGGTGTGCGATTTCTCTTTCTCCGTCACCAGGGCGGTGAGCGGGAAGCTCCTCACGATGGTGCTGGCATTGGCCCTTGCGTTTACCTTCTCCCTGTACTCTTTTCGTTTACCTTTCGAGAAATCGATCACTTGCACCGTGAGTGTCAGATCGTTCCGGTCGGTGAGGTAGTCGGAGAGGGTGTAATAGTGCAACATGCCCTCTTTCTCCTCCACGCCCAGCGCCAGGGGTGCCAGCACGTCACGCATCCGGTAGTGCTGTGCCTTCCAGTTGCCGTAGTAGTCGATGCTCGACCAGGAGACCACCGGCCAGTCGTCGTTGATCTGCCAGTAGAGTGCCCCCATGCAGTAGGGTCTGCCGCGGCGCATCGCCTCCACCGATTCTTCCATGCCGTTGCCCTGCATCACCAGCCCCACGTATACAAAATCCTCAAAGCTTTTTGTTTCGGGGTAATACATGTCCATGTATTTCTTTATGAGTGAGTTGCCGGTAGTTGCTTTCTGGTGCACCTGCATCACCTCGCTCTCCAGTGCCCACTGCTCTTCGGGTGCGAAAGAGCGGATGGTCTTCATCTCAGGAAATGATTGAAAGCCGAACTCACTGGCAAAGCGGGGCAGCCGGTCGGCCATCGCCTCAAAGGGTAGGTGTCCGTACCAGAGACCCCAATCGTGTACATCGCTCGAAGCGAACTTATCCGGGTTGGCCCAGTTGGCATCGTAGGGTGAGCCATGGATGTAGCTGCGGGTGCCGTCATACTCCTCCACCAGCGAGGGTAGCAGCTCGTGAAAGGTCTTGTCGTACCCCTCGAACCAGGACTGCATAACCTCTGCCGGGTACTGTTTCTCCCAACCCCAGTGGTGAAGAGCCTCGTCAATCTCGTTGTTACCGCACCAGAAAGCGAGGGAGGGGTGGTTGCGCAACCGTTTGATATTGTAAAGAGCCTCCTCCCGCACATCGGCAAGGAAAGCATCGTCGGAGGGGTAGGGCACACAGGCGAAGATGAAGTCCTGCCACACCAGGATGCCTCTTTCGTCTGCCTGCCGGTAGAACGCCTCGTTCTCGTAGATGCCTCCGCCCCACACGCGGATGAAGTTCATGTTGGCAGCGGTGATCTGGTCGAAGAGCCTCTCGTAGTACTTCTCATCCTGCTGCGTGGTGAAGATCTCCCCAGGGATGTAGTTGGCTCCCTTAGCGAAGAGAGGCATACCGTTCACCTCGAAGTAGAAGGAGCGGCCATGCTCATCCTTCTCCTGTACCAGGCGTACCGAGCGCAGTCCCGTCCGCACCTCCTTTTCCGCAATCAACCGGTCGTCACGGCTAAGGGTGACGAAGAAATCGTAGAGATGCTGCTCACCCCAGTTCACCGGCATCCAACGTTGCGGTTCAGCGATGGTGGCAGGGATGGAGAGCTGGTTCACACCTTTGGTCAGCTCTACTGACTGCTGTTCCACTGACAGCACCTCCCCGTTGAGGGCGTATCCATAGGTGACGGTGGCGACACCCTTGCTGAGTGAGTTGATGGTTATCTGATGCTCGATCTCAGCCTTCTGCTCAGTTACCGACTGTTGCTTCACATAGTAATCTTCAATCCGTGCGTCGTTATAGAAATGAAGGGCTATAGGCTTCCAGATACCCATCTGTACAATGCGGATGCCCCAGTCCCAGCCAAAGTGGTAGGGTGCCTTACGGTTATAGATACTTAACTTCTCCTCGCGGTGGTCGTTGCCGGCAGGGTAGTCGTAGCCAAAGGTAGTACGGGCCGGCATCATGGTTCCTATGGGTGAGTAGAAGCGGATATAGAGACTGTTCTTCCCCTCTTTCAGTAACTTTTTCACCGGCACCCGGTGTCCGGTGAACATGTTACGCGACTGCAGGATGCGTGACCCGTTGAGGAACACTTCGGCATGGGTGTCCAGTCCCTCGATGAGGAGCAGCGCCTCTCTCTGATGCAGCTGTGCGGCAGTGACGGTGAATGATTTTTTGAAATCCCAGTTTTCATCCTCTACCCACTGCACCATCTCTTCGTTGGTGCCATAGAAGGGATCGGGCAACACGCCATGGCGTACCAGGTCTCGCTGTACCGAGCCCGGTACCTCGGCGTCGTACCACTGGCCACTGTTCATCCGTGAGAACTGCCAGCCGTCGTGCAGGATGATTGTTTCGCTTTGCTGAGCACTAGCCAGCAGGGGCAGAAGGGTTAAGAGCATGGTGATGATCTTTCGCATGGTTATATGTCTGAAAAAATGATGTACAAATATAGCGATTCCATATTGTATGCGCAACAGCAATGGAGTGCTCTCTCTATTCACTTTTTCTGCGACAGAATTATATTGTTGGCGGAAAATTGTACATTTGTATAGGCATAACGAACAACCTAAAAGGGATGAACGACAAGCATACCAACGAACGCCGCGAGTTCCTGTGGCTCTATCGCAGGCTATACTCATTTTTGCGCCAGTCATGGGAGCAGGAGAAAGTATGGCGGCTCAGAGATATGGTCAGACAATCCCTGCAACCGGTGAACAATGATGGGGAGGTGCTGTACGATCTGATTCTGGTGATGCGTACCGCTCTGATCACAGTCGATGAGATAGGGCTCAGACAGCCTACGGTAACAGCCGTGCTGCTCTTTCGTGCGGTAGTTGCTGAACAGTGTCAGCTGGAAGATATCCGACACCTGTTTGGAGATGAGGTGGAGGTGATTCTGCGGGGGCTGAAGAAGATCAGCCGGTTCAGCGACAAGCGCTCGGCAGTGGAGTCGGAGAATTACATGAAGCTGCTGCTCTCCATGGCTGAGGACATTCGTGTGGTCTTTATAATGATTGCCCGACAGTTGCAGTTGATGCGCGATGCCAAGAGTGCTGAGAGCTCACGTCGCCTCGATCTGGCGGTGGAGACCTCCTATCTATATGCACCCCTGTCACATCGGCTGGGTCTTTATACCATTAAGTCGGAGTTGGAGGATCTCTCTCTCAAGTATACCGACCGGGAGTCATATGATTATGTGGCACAGAAGCTGAACGAGAGCAAGCGTTCACGTGAGAAGTATATCCGCGAATTTATTGAGCCGGTAGAGGATCGGCTCGCTAAAACAGGTCTGAAGTTCGATATCAAGGGACGCACCAAGTCAATTCATTCCATCCTCAGCAAGCTGAAGAAGCAGAAGATCGAGTTCGATAACATTTACGATCTGTTTGCCATCCGCGTGATCCTGGATGTGCCGGCAGAGCAGGAGAAAGCGCAGTGCTGGCAGGTCTACTCGGTGATCACCGATATGTATCAACCCAACCCCAGGCGGCTGAAGGACTGGCTTTCCATCCCCAAGAGCAACGGTTACGAATCGCTGCACATCACCGTGATGGGACCCAATTCCCGATGGGTGGAGGTGCAGATCAGAAGCCGTCGCATGGATGAGATTGCTGAGCGGGGACTGGCAGCCCACTGGAAGTACAAGGGAGTGAAAGAGGAGTCGACGCTCGACAGCTGGCTTACCTCACTGCGGGTGTCGCTCGAGGACAAGGAGGCCAACCTGAGTCAGAAGCTGACCGACTTCAAGCTGGATCTCTACGAGGAGGAGATCTTTGTCTTCACGCCCAGGGGTGACCTCTTCAAGCTGCCCAAGGGAGCCACCGTGCTCGATTTTGCCTTTTCCATCCACTCAAAGCTGGGTGCTTCCTGCATCTCCGGAAGGGTGAACGGTAAGAACGTACCCATCAAACATCTACTGAAGAGCGGCGACCAGGTGGAGATCAACACCTCGGCACATCAGACACCCAAGCAGGACTGGCTCAGCTTCGTGGTCACCTCGCGGGCACGCACCAAGATACGTCAGCTGCTTAAAGAGGAGGCGGGCAAGCAGGTGGATATAGCCAAGGAGACGCTCTCGCGACGGATGAAGAACCGTAAGATCGAAGTGGATGACGCCCATCTGATGCAGCTCATCAAGAAGCTGAAATACAAGACTGTTACTGACTTTTATGCGGATATTGCGGCGGAGAAGCTGGATATGAACTGGGTGATTGATCGTTACCTGGAGTTGGAGAGCAGGGAGAGCGAGAGCCGTGATGCCTCACAGCAGGTGAGTGCCGGCCAGTTCACTCTTAAAACAGACACCCGTGAGAGTCACAGCAGTGATGAGCTGGTGATCGATCAGAACCTGACAGGTGTGGATTATAAGCTGGCCAGGTGTTGTAACCCCATCTTTGGTGATGAGATCTTTGGCTTCGTCTCCTCGCAGGGCATCAAGATACACCGGGTGAACTGTCCCAATGCACAGGATCTCTTCTCCCGCTTCGGCTATCGTGTGATCAAGGCTCGCTGGTCGGGTACCACCGGCAGCTCAAGTTATACCATTGTGTTGAGGGTGATTGGCAACGACCAGATCAATATCGTGGCCAACCTGATGTCGATCATCTCAAAAGAGGATGGGGTACAGATGCGCGCCATCTCGATCGATTCCAATGATGGTCTGTTTCAGGGAAACATATCGGTGATGCTGGCCAACACTTCGATGCTGGAACAGCTGATCAGAAAGCTGAAGGCGGTGAAAGGGGTGAAGTCGGTAACCCGCCTCAATTAATCGGCAGGTGGAGTGAAGGTTGAGAGCAGTTGTTGCAGATACTCACGTTGGAAATCTTCGGGTCGGAGAATCTCATCATTGTATCGGATCAGGTCGATGTCGATGATCACCTTCCCCAGATACTTGTCACGTGGCGAACGGCCCACGGCACGTTCTGTCTGTTTAATCTTTTCAATCACCTCCTCCGGTGAGAATTCTGTCTCTGCTATTGCCAGCACATTCCGAAAAAGAAAGGAGTATCGCTCATCGTCCGGTTCCGACAAGACTGACTGGCTGAAGACAATACCGGGAAATAGGCGTGACAGCATCCTCCTGGCTTTGTCAATATTGGTCTTTGCGAACGTGTTGGATCCTATGCTTAGTAAAATTGTGCTCATACTGTTAAATTGAACGACAA
>CAZBFS010000056.1:4507-9444 GCA_964491215.1 uncultured Proteiniphilum sp. | reverse complement strand
CTGAATGACACGGCCGTTGCCGAATTATCGGCGCTGATGAAAAACAATTCTGGAAATTCATTGTTATATTTCCAGATCATCGGGGAGGAACGGCACATGAACATACAGTTGTTTTCCCGTCCTGCCAGGATCAGAGTGAACAAGCATCTGATTGACACCCTGAGAGATGAGTTGAACATCGATTTCAAAATTAATTAATCATAATCATAACAAAACAGAGAAAAATGGAACTTCAAATTACAGACGCAAACATAGAAGAAGTGTTGCAATCGGACAAGCTGGTGGTAATCGATTTTTGGGCAGAATGGTGTGGCCCCTGCAAGATGGTGGGACCGATCATCGAACAGATCAGTGAAGAATATAAAGACCGCGTGGTGGTTGGCAAACTGGATGTGGACAACAACGATGACACCACCTCCCGTTTCGGTATCC
The DNA here is from genome assembly GCA_964491215.1 of uncultured Proteiniphilum sp. GTDB lineage: Bacteria > Bacteroidota > Bacteroidia > Bacteroidales > Dysgonomonadaceae > Proteiniphilum. The sequence goes on along the minus strand of CAZBFS010000056.1, from coordinate 9,012 downwards.
GCAACATACCCACAGTGCTCTTCATCAAGAATGGAGAGGTAGTTGACAAGGTGGTGGGTGCCGGCCCCAAGAACATGTTTACCGACAAGATAGATAAACTTCTTTGAAGTTGATCCCCCTGCTCACTTTGCCGCCCCTGACATAATGTGTCACGGCTCGACCGAAAAGCAAGACCATAAAAAAGCATCCCGCTGTTGATTCAAGCGGGATGCTTTTTTTATTCATCGGACAAATTCAATACTCGTCCTCGTTGAAGAAGAAGTCCTCCTTGCTCGGATAATCGGGCCAGATGTCTTCAATCGATTCAAACACCTCACCTTCCTCTTCTATCTCCTGGAGATTCTCGATGACCTCCAGCGGTGCTCCCGAACGCTGGGCATAATCTATCAGCTCATCCTTTGTAGCGGGCCAAGGGGCATCTTCCAACTTGGATGCCAGTTCTAGTGTCCAATACATTAAAATATCCTTTTTTAGTTGTTTGTTTCAAATTTTCCGCAAATGTATAAAAAGTTTTTATATATCACCCTGTTCCCAAAAAATTTCTTCAGCTGTTTTGCTACCCTCCTTGCGAGCCAGCACAAAAAAGTAGTCGGAAAGACGATTGAGAAAGATCAGCACCTCTTCCGAAACAGGAAATGATTCGGCTACATGGTAAACCAGGCGCTCTGCCCTTCGGGCTACGGTACGGCAGATATGTGCTCTTGATGCCGGTTCATTGCCACCGGGCAGCACAAAACGGTTGAGACGTGGTAGCAGGGCATCTGTCTTGTCGATCAGCTCCTCAATACGGGTGATATCCTTTTCAGCGATAATGCTGGCGGCATGGGGCTGCTTGATCTCCGTCTCTGTGGCGAGATAAGAGCCCAGGGTAAACAGTTTGTGCTGCAGGTATAGCAGGAAGGCATGATCCTCCCGGTCGCTGATCAGGCAGTTGAGCCATCCCACGTGGCTGTTGAGCTCATCGATGGTACCGTATGCCTCAAGCCGCAGGTGTGTCTTGGGAACCCTTGTTCCGCCTACCAGTGCGGTGGTACCCTTGTCACCTGTCTTTGTATAAATAATGCTTTTCTTCATTTATTTTCAGTTATCAGCTGTCAGCTTTATATTCACCATATGAATGTTTCAGCCTACTAACAGTAGACTACAAACCTTGAACATCGAAACAGAAACTATATAAAATAATGTAACTTACTGTATGTGTGACGCAAGAAGACTACCCCCCTCTCTTTCATGTCGAAGGTGATCCCTGTGCGTTCATCATTAACGATATTGCGCCAAAATTGTTTGCTCCCGGGGGTATTCACCTGATCGATTACCCAGAAAGTGCGTTCATGGCTGAGGTGAATGAGCAAATCGAGAGAGGGTGGCGAGGCCGCGCCAAGATGAATAAAAATAGCATCAAAGAGATCCTCTCCCGGCAGTTGGTTGTGCATCATGCACTGGCTGCTCCTCTCAGCTGTCAGTTGCATGGCAATGGCTAACCTGTCAGGTCTCTCTTCCACGCAGGTGCAACGAATATCTTTATCGGGCGCGAGCAGGTAGAGGGTGTTGGCTCCATACCCCGAATGAATCTCCAGTATCTTTTTTGCTTTGAAATGGTGTACCAACCGGAAGGAGAGATGGTGGAGGGGGAGGTTCAGGCAAACATCAGGATGATTGGCGGTAAGATGGTCTGTAATCTCATCAAAAGCATAATAATGAGTGTGAGAGGAGAGGACCTTGCGGATCAGCTCGAAGGCAAAGGGAGAGTGAACGCCATATCCCCGCGACTGTCTGAACCGCTGCAACCAGCTGAAGAACAACATGTCAGCCTATTTTAGAGATCAGAGCCACGGCATAGGCGGTGATCCCCTCCTCACGACCCACGAAGCCCATCTTCTCGGAAGTGGTCGCCTTGATTGAGACGGCATCGGAGGTGATCTCCATCAGTTCGGCTAGCTTTGCCTGCATAGCCGGTATATGGGGGTTGAGCTTGGGTTGTTCGGTGCAGACGGTGGCATCGATGTTCCCCACGGTGTAGCCTTTCTCTTGCAACATCGAGATGGTCTCCCTGAGCAATAGTTTGCTGTCTGCATCCTTATATTGAGGCGAAGTGTCGGGGAAATGATAACCGATATCACGCAGGTTGGCAGCACCCAGCAGTGCATCGCATATGGCGTGTATCAACACATCCGCATCTGAATGGCCATCCAGTCCGAACCTGTAGTCGAGCAACACGCCACCCATCCAGAGAGGACGCCCCAGTTTCAGGCGGTGCATATCGTAACCGAATCCAATTCTGATATTCATCTTCATCGCATTAAGTTTCTGATCCCCTCCAGATCGAAGCCCAGTGAGATGCGCAGCGTTTGATCAAGTGGATTGGAGTGAGCAGTGGATAGCAGGTAGGCTGCATCAATTTGAAAAGCTTGTGTCCGGAAACCGGCACCAAAGGAGAAGTAACGACGATTGCCCTTATAGGGATCTTCATTGTAATAACCGGTGCGAAGCGAGAACTGATTCAGGTAGGTATATTCCAATCCCAACGACCAGCTCACCTCCTGCAGCTCCTCCTGAAATCCTCCCGGAGCATCTCCAAACGAGCGAAAGAGGCCGGCAATGGATGAGATGTTGTTGTAATCGTCGATTCGTTTTTGTGCCTCCTCGGTTGTTTCACCCTCTTCCGGCAGCTGCGGTGTCGGAACCAGCAGTTTGTTGAGGTCAGTGCTGAGGGAGAGCGTATGTAGTTCATTCAGAGGAATGCCCAACGATGCACCCACCCGCATGTTGGCAGGAAGAAACATGGAGCTGTTGCCCCCATCGTATGAGATCTTGGTCCCGATATTAGAAAGCGAGAAGCCAAGACCGAGGAGCATCTCCGATCTGCCGAGGGTGACATAACCCTCGTTGTATCCCGCGATATCAGCGGCAAACGCATTTCCCGGTGTTGTTTCATCGTTGCCCGTAGAGTAATCGGCCCGCAGGTAGCGCAGAGTCACAGAACCGGAGAATGTCTCAGTGAGCTTCCGCGAATAGGCCACATCGAGGGCCAGCTCATGAGGAGAGACTGTTTGCCAGAACTCACCACTCATGTCTCCCACCTCTATGCTGCCCAACGTGAAATAGCGCAGCGAGGCACTCACGGCATCGGCCGCATCACTGCCCGGCTTCCAGTAACCTGATGCATAGAGCAGGTGAATATCGTTTACCAGGCTGCTCAGCCAGGGAGTATAGGAGAACGACACCCCTGCATCGCCGGAGATAAAGGGATACTTCGCGGCATTCCAATGCTGCGAGTAGAGGTCGGGCATGGTGGCAGCACCGATGTCGCCCATTGCGCCTGCTCTGGCGTCGGGGGCAAATAGCAAGGAGGGCATGGCAACCGGTATGGGATTGTAATCCTGTGCGGGAGCATGGATAGCGAAAAAGAACGATAGTGTGGCAATGATGGCCGTGAGTATTCTTCTCATATGCTTTCAGTATGTTGATGCCGGTGATCTCATTTAATCCGGAACTCCAGCAGTTTTCTCTCTCCGATGTATCCCTGCAGGTGATCGTTGATTTTCACGGGACCGACACCTGCAGGAGTACCGGTAAAGATCAGGTCGCCGATTTTCAGGGTAAAGAACCGGCTGATAAATGCAATAATCCGGTCTACAGGATAGATCATCTCACGGCCGTTGCCGGCCTGTACCGTCTCGCCATTGATGTCGAGCCGGAAATTGAGCTCCTGTAAAGCACCCGCCTCCTCTATGGGAATAAAGGTGCCGACAACTGCCGACTGATCAAACCCCTTGGCTATCTCCCAGGGCAGTCCCAGCTCCTTTTGCTTCCTCTGCAGGTCACGAGCGGTGAAATCGATGCCAACGGTAACATGGTCGTAGTAACGATGAGCGAAACGCTCCGCAATATTCTTCCCTAAGCGGCTCACCCGAACCACCAGCTCGGTCTCATACTGCACATCTTCCGAGAAATCGGGCAGAAAAAAGGGCTTTCCATCCTTTAACAAGGCGGTGTCGGGTTTCATGAACAACACCGGCTCACTGCTTTCAAACGTACGCTTCATCTCTTTATTGTGCGAAGCATAGTTAAGTCCCACTGCAAAAATCTTCATGACAACAGCCGGTTAAACATGACCGCCAGGTGGGCATAGAGGGATGTGTTCTGCAATACGACCCCTTCCGGCACCCTGATGCGGAAAGGGGTGAAGTTCCATATACCCTTGATGCCGCCTCTGATCATGTAGTCTGACACCTCCTGGGCAATGCCGGGGGGGACGGTCAGGATACCGATCTCAGCAGCGATCGTGCGGTTTCTCTCGATGAACTGGTCGGAGTGATAGACCGGAATAGCGTGGATCTTTTTGTTCACCACCGACTCCTTCACGTCGAAGCCGGCAATGATTTTCAGGCCAAACTGTTCCAGTCCCGAATCGGAGAGCAGGGCCGCTCCCAGGCTGCCCACGCCAAACACTATCGCCTTATGGGTTCGGGTGAAACCGAGGAAGGTTTCCAGGACATGTATCA
>CAZBFS010000056.1:0-4482 GCA_964491215.1 uncultured Proteiniphilum sp. | reverse complement strand
GGTAGAGGAGACAATTGTCTCCCCCTGGCTCCTGAGCAACTTCACGTAGGAGAGATACCAGGGGAGCCTTCTGAGCGCCGGCTCCGGTATTTTTGCGTAATGATTCTGATCATCCATGCCTTCGGTAATCATTGTTGAATCACAAAGATAGGTTCTTTTCGGCGATTATCGGAAAACTACACACCATATTTACGGATTTTTTTCTTTAATTGCCACATCGAGGGGTGCAGACCGGCCTCACCCGGTCAGTGCCTTTGGCCTGACACATCTTTGAGCACCGCCCGCACCAATCCCATCTTGAGGTGGGTATCGATCACTACCGGGATACGGTTCTCGTCGTTGGTGAGTGATGCTTTCAACGCCTCTTTCTGGTTGGTGAAGGCATCATCCTGTATCGTCATGGAGATGTTAATCACCTCGTAACGCTTGCCGTTGTTTGCTTTGATCGTTGCAGTGCCCAGGTAGTTGACATACATCTGCACCGGGCGACGTCCGGAGATGAACTGGATAAATTGGCTATCCCCCGGTTTCATCCCGGTATAGTCGATATTGCGCACATAGGAGAGTATCGAGAGGTAGTCGTAGGTGCAGCGGTCGGTGGTGACTGTTTCATCGAACCGTTCTTCACCGTTCCAGATACGTAATGCACGGATGCTGATCTGGTTCCCCTGATAGCTGTAGCTCTGTCGTTCCACCGAATAGTCCTTTGCCTCCGCGGCCTCCTTGGTGAAAAGCAGGGGTCTCAGATCCATGTCGACATATGAGGTGAGGGTATCGTTCACTGAGTAGATATTGCCCGCCAGACCCGACGTGTTGAGGGTCATAACCGTTTTATAGGCGTTGATGCCACGGTAGTTGGCCTCCGTGACCGAGAGTGACCCCTTACCTGCACGGGCATTGATGATGCCATAATTGAAATAGAGGTCGTAAGTAATCTTCTCTCCGCTGGCAAATGCGTTGTTGCGCACCTTGCATTGTCCGTTGATTGCCGTTGAGGCAATCAGAAAGGAGAAAAGCATGATTATAAAATTGAAATGGTTTTTTCTGTTCATCTTTTCAACTGGTTTTGATTAGGTCCGCTTTGTTGCGAAGCTACATTTGCCGCATACCACCCGGCCTGCTACTGCCTCCTCCGCCTCCGGAGAATGGCGAGCTCTGTTGCTGTTGTTTACGTTCTGTTTCTCTCTCCAGGTTGGGGTTTCTTCTTTTTTTCTCCTCCGGCTTGTTCTTTGTGATCTCCAGCGGCTTTTGCCTGATTACCGGTACATTTTCGATGTCCCAGTCTTCGAGATGATCTGAGAAAGCCCTGATAACAAGTTTTCCGGGGTAGTAGAAAACCGGTTCCGGTTGGCGGTTCGCTTCATAGTTACCGGTTGTCCAAAACCCATCACCATCCTCATCGATAACCAGCCGTGCATAGATCTCACCGGGTGGCAGATCCTGAAAACGGGCGCTGTTCTCTTTGACAAAACTTTTCCGAAAAGGTTTATCCCCCTTGTCGAGCAGCTCCACGAATGCAGTTTTTTCGGCAGGCAGTCCGCTGATCACCAGCTCCAGGTTGCCATATTGATCCAGCCCCTTCATCGTGAAGGCCTGCTCGTATTTATTGTTCCACAGGCCATAATGACTCGTGATGACAGCCGAATCGACAGCAAGCTTGTATTTGCCCCCGGGTATCCAGGAGGGGCGGAGGGTAAACATGCGCGGGTTGAGCGTGTCGCGCTCAAATCGATAGGGTACGGGATAAAAGAGTGAGTCCTCCTGGCGAAGCAGATGTACATAGGAAGAATCGAACTGTATCACCGGCTCACCAAACTCAATCCGTACAGGGTTATAGAGCTCAAATGTGTTTTGCACATTGGTCTTCATCTCCAGGAAGTTGATCTGCTGTTCTTCTGTCTCCTCATCTCCATCCGTTTGCTCCTGCTCCTGTACTGCACGGCGCTGACGTGCTGCACCACGAAGGGTGAAGGAGAGGGTGTCGGTATCGATATAGTCACGGTTGAGCGAATCGGTACGGAAATAGTTAAGCTGCATCATGATTGAATCCTCCCTGTACACCATTGAGTCGGTTATCCACAACAACAGGGAGTCATTCCCCATGTTCTTTTCAAGGATATACCAGTCGTTTTCCGGCTGTTCCGGGCGCATCAGCGTGAAAGTAGGCATTGGTGCGGGAGCAGCAAACTTCAATAGGAGCCGGTGTTGATCGGGGCGTTCATGCTGTTGCATGTACTTCCGCTGGAAGTCAGTCAGAAAAGAACGCAGTAGCAGGTCGTCCGGCAGAAATCGCGTGTAATTGATCGTATGAATGGTGTCGATGGTGAGGCTGTCACGAAAGATGGTATCTTGTCTTACCGCCGGCATGGTTGAAGGTATAACGATCGAATCGAGGAAGGCAATTGCTTCCTGGGGATTGTCATACTTGTAATCTCTGTTCAGGTCACCCAGTGCAAAAACCCGGTATTTCCCCGGGGCCATCCCTCTTACAATGAACTGACCACGTGAATCGGTACGGGAGATCCGCTCAAAGGGTACCTTTGAAAAAACGGTGTCATCGAAGTTGGAGTGGATGCCGACATAAATACCGGTAACCGGTTCCAGGTCGGATGCCGAGAGCACCTTACCCGAGATTGCCAGGGTATCGAGCTTATCGCCGGTTGAGAAGGAGAAGACAAAGTTCTCCAGCGGGTTCTCTTCGTTGTTGTCTACGATGGCATCAGTGAAGTCGATGGTGTAGGTGGTGTTGGGAAGCAATTCATCGTTAAGCTCCACCACCGCTTTCCTGCCTATGGAGCGTATCACCGGCATATTTTGCTGAGGGGGTGTGATGATCACCTTCTCGTTGGGAGTCTTGATCTTGATGTTTTCATTGAACTCGATTTCAATCTTCCTGGGAGTGCTGTTGAGTGCATCGAATCGGGGTGTTGCTTTTTGCACCACCGGCGGATCCACATCATATGCGCCCCCCGTGGGGGCAGCAATGTTGGCGCAGGAGTATAGTACCACGATGGTCGTCAGCGTCAGAAAAAGAAATGAGAGCAATGAGAAAATTTTGTTCAGCATTGTACCGCGTTCGAATGAGTTAGGCAATTATCGGACAAAAATACAATCATTTACCCGTTTTATTCAATATGAATTCAGAAAAATCGTGAAAATGGAGCAGAAGAGTCAGCTAAGTGATGACCGGGAGGAGGAGAGAAGGGTGTGCCCTATCCGACAGAAGAGACACTTCTTCCGGTCGCAATACTCCTTTCTGAGCTGGATGAGTGCCTGACTGTCGGAAGCATCGGAGGGTTGTATTCCGACCGCGCGGAAGGTCTGCACAATAGCATTTCTCTCCGGTTTCAGGGAGTGAAGCAGCTGCAATGCCCTCTCGCAAAACTCCTCCCTGTCAGTTCTTCTGCCATAGGCGAAGAGAACAGGAGCAACGGTATTGATAAGAAGGATATCGAGTGAAGCAGCACCGAGTGGCTTGGTTGTTTTGGGTGACTTCTTTGCGAAGGAGTAATGTGTTGACCAGTATTCGGAAGGTTCACAACGAAAGAGATTGGCCAACCGAACCGGATTTTCTGTTTCAAGCATCGTAGAAAAGAGACGACCTGCGTGCTGCAGAAGTGTTGCCAGTTGGGCAATGCGGACGTGAGGGAAGGAGTAGGGACGGATTCTCATCTTCCTGAACAGATAGCCATCCAGGCATCTTAGCCCGTACTTGTTACTGAGAAAAAGATAGTCCGATTGCAACCGTCGGTAGTAAGGATCCTTTACTGCGGAATCTACCAACAGGCCTGCCTGACCGAACAGCAGCGCTTCCACCATGAGCAGGTCATCGTTATGCCGCAGGATATAATTCAACGGCAGCGATAGTGCCAGTGACTCAAACGGGCGGCTGTTGAGACCAAAGCCGAAGCTACGGGTGAGTATCACATAAAAAACATCGTCCCATGATTGGTTAAACCGCTGCAGATGAATGTAAATCTCATCGCACTTGCGTTTAAGCCGCTCCAGAGAGAGATCATCCAACCAGGATCGCACCAGCCACTGATCCATTCCAGTAAGGAAATCACGGCAGGGAAGAGGATGATCACTGTGCAACAGGTAGGCGGCGTTTTCACGTACCTTCCCGGAGATAGGCAGGAGTGATTGAGGTACTCTCTCCCCTTTTTGGTTCACCACCTCCCTGTTGATCCGGCCTGCCAGATGCAGGATCACCGAGTTGTATGCCGGGTCGAGGTGGTGCCCGTGCTGGTACCAATCTGTTGATGAGTTGTGTATCTCCACGTTTCCGGCCCACGTCACCTCACCAATTCGTACTTTTGCATTGAAAAAATCAGGGCCGGCATGCAGGTTATGTTCCCCCGGATCTATCACCTCTATCCGGCAGCCATCGGTGGTCACCAGTACCTCGCGGGGATACAACCGATATTTCCACACGTAGTGCAACAACTGCTCCTGACTGGTCATCGCTCAAAGGATTAACAC
>CAZBFS010000055.1:3874-9470 GCA_964491215.1 uncultured Proteiniphilum sp. | reverse complement strand
GCATCAAGGTCGACTTCTTCAACGGTGATGGTCATCAGGAGATGAATTACTACATCGATTTGCTGGAAGATGCAATTGCCCCTCAGCTGCTGATCAACTTCCATGGTGCGACAATGCCCCGCGGATGGCAGCGTACCTACCCCCACATGATGACCATGGAAGCGGTCTACGGTGCGGAGTGGTACAACAACCGCCACTTGCTGACCGGCAAAGCAGCGAAGCACAATGCCACGCTCCCCTTCACCCGGAACGTGGTGGGACCGATGGATTATACGCCTGGCACCTTCAGTGACTCACAACACCCGCACATCACCTCCCACGGGCATGAGCTGGCACTGACCATCCTCTTCGAGTCGGCACTGCAACACATGCCCGACCGCCCCGAATCCTACCGCTCCCTGCCGGCACCGGTCAGGACATTTCTCTCCGCGTTGCCCACTGCATGGGATGAGACCAAGCTGCTTGCCGGCTATCCGGGAGAATCGGTGATACTGGCACGCCGGAAAGGAGATAGCTGGTATGTGGCTGGCATCAACGGCAACGATGCCCCCCTTACGCTGACCTTCTCGCCTGCTCTACTCGCCGGGAGCCACAAAACCATCACCCTTTTCAGTGATGGGACCGACGAAAGAAATTTTACCATCACCGAGGAAGCCTCACTGACTGGTTTTTCCGAACCCATCGAAGTGGAATGCCTGCCGCGCGGTGGTTTTGTTGCAGTAATCAGATAAATTGAATAAATGAAAGAGAGATGAATAGAATACAACTTTTTTTTGCGATTGTGACTCTCCTGTCAGCTTCTCATCTGCCGGCACAGGATCTGAAGCTAAGGTACGACACACCGGCAAAAATATGGGAGGAAGCCCTCCCACTGGGTAATAGCAGGCTGGGAGCCATGGTCTATGGCAACCCTGCCGAAGAGGAGATTCAACTCAACGAGGAGACCCTCTGGGGCGGATCACCCCACCGGAACGACAACCCCAATGCGGCCGGAGCACTGGCCGAAGTGCAGGAGCTGATCTTCCGGAAAGCGTATGGAGAAGCCGACAAACGAATCAACGAGACCTTTTTCGGTGGACCCCATGGCATGCCCTACCAGACTGCCGGCAGCCTGATGCTTCATTTTGAAGGACATAACAATCACAGGAATTACTACCGTGAGCTGGACCTGGAGAGAGCGGTCGCGACCACACGCTACACCGTCGATGGTATTACCTACACACGTGAGCTCTTCACCTCCTTCGCCGATGATGTGATCATTTTGCGTCTCTCAGCCGACAAAACGAGAAGTATCTCGTTTGAAGCTACCTACCGCAACCCTTCGCAGCACACCGTCACGAAGAGAGACGACAGGCTGGTGCTGAGAGGGAGGGGTGTCGACCATGAGGGGATCAACGGAATAATTGAATATGAGATCCAGACAATGGTGAGTCAGAAGGAGGGTGTTGTGAAGGTCACCGGTGACAAAATCAGTGTATCCAATGCCACGGAAGTGATCCTCTACATCTCAATAGGCACCAGTTTCAGGGATTATCAAACCCTGGACAGGGATCCGGCAACGATGGCCTCTGCGTTGCTCGATGCGGCCCTTAAAAAACGATACAGCAACGCACTCAAAAGGCACAGTGAAATCTATGGGCGACAGTTTCAACGGTTTCATCTCAACCTCGGAAAAGTAGCAGACACCCAGCTGTTGACCACCACACAACGCATCTCATCTTTTTCCAAAACAGAGGATCCGGCACTGGTGACATTGCTCACCCAGTTCGGTCGTTACCTGCTGATCTGCTCCTCACAACCGGGGGGACAACCAGCCAACCTGCAGGGTATCTGGAACAACAGCACCCACCCTGCATGGGACAGCAAGTATACGCTCAACATCAATGCAGAGATGAACTACTGGCCCGCGGAGGTGACCAACCTCACGGAGACCCATCAGCCCCTCTTCCGGATGATGGAGGAGCTGAGCCACACGGGACAGCAGACCGCACGTTGCATGTACAATGCCAACGGATGGGTGGTGCACCACAACACCGATATTTGGAGAATCACCGGCCCGGTCGATTTTGCAGCAGCCGGCATGTGGCCCACAGGGGGTGCCTGGCTCTGTCAGCACCTGTGGGAGCACTTTCTCTTCACCGGCGACAAAACCTTTCTGGAGCAATACTTCCCCGTGATGAAGGGAGCATCCGACTTCTTCCTCTCCACACTGATACCCCATCCCGAAAATGAATGGATGGTGGTGTCACCCTCCGTCTCTCCCGAGCATGGCCCCGTGACGGCCGGCACCACCATGGACAACCAGCTCCTGTTTGATCTCTTCCACCATACGGCAGTTGCGTCAGACCTGTTGGGCAAGGACCCCGGTTACAGCGAGCAGCTGCGTCAGATGGCCGACAGGCTGCCACCCATGCAGATCGGCAGATATGCACAGTTGCAGGAGTGGTTGGAAGATCTGGATGATCCCAAAAACGAACACCGCCATGTGTCGCACCTCTATGGTCTCTATCCCGGAAACCAGATATCCCCCTATACCACCCCTGAACTTTTTGCTGCCGCCAGACAGTCGCTGCTCTATCGCGGTGATCAGGCCACCGGCTGGTCCATAGGATGGAAGGTGAACCTCTGGGCACGACTCCTGGATGGCGATCATGCCTACAGCATCATTCAACATATGCTGACGCTGGCCGGCCCCGATGGCAACAGAAACGGACGTACCTATCCCAACCTCTTCACGGCTCATCCCCCCTTTCAGATCGACGGCAACTTCGGCCTGACGGCGGGTGTGGCAGAGATGCTGCTACAGAGTCACGATGAGGCGGTACATCTCTTGCCGGCACTGCCGGAGAACTGGGAGAACGGCTCGGTATCAGGCATCGTAGCACGCGGAGGATTTGAGGTATCAATGGAATGGATGAAGGGCACATTGCAGGAGGCCTCTATCACCTCCCGTCTGGGAGGAACCCTGCGCCTCCGTTCTTACGTGCCACTGGAGGGAAAAGGACTCATTCCGGCATCAGGAGATAATCCCAACCCCCTCTTTCAAAAAGCAATGGTGAAAGCACCACTGATCAGTGACAATAAGATGACTGATGCCGGGATGAGTGAATTGCGGAAGATCTATGAGTATGATCTGCAGACCAATGCGGGTAAGCGGTATCATATCAGAAAAAGGACACAGCTAACGATCCAAGGCGAATTGCCCGGGATGCCCTATATCAAAAACATGTCGGAATAATTATTCCAATATCCAAAGAACAGCTTTCATCTACTAAAAAAACGTCGCCATGAAACAGATTATACTCAGCACCCTGCTGCTGACCCTATTTCAGATAAACCTGACTGCCCAGACCTCCGGCAACGGTAATAATGAACAACCTCTCTACCTCAACACCACCCACTCGTTTGAAGAGAGGGCGGCCGATCTGGTCTCACGACTGACACCGGAAGAGAAGCAGACGCTACTGGGGAATACCATGTCACCGGTACCACGACTGGGCATCAACAAGTATGATGTGTGGGGCGAGGCACTGCACGGGGTGGTAGGACGAAACAACAATGCCGGGATGACAGCCACCTCCTTCCCCAACAGCATTGCCGTAGGCAGCACCTGGGATCCGGAACTGATCCGGAAAGAAGCCTCCGTGATTGCTGATGAAGCGCGAGGGTTCAACAATGAACGTATCTTCACCCTCACCTACTGGTCACCGGTCATCGAACCGGCCAGAGACCCCCGCTGGGGACGCACTGCCGAGAGCTACAGTGAGGATCCCTTCCTGGTCTCCGCACTTGCCAGCGGCTTCGTGAGAGGCATGATGGGTGATGATCCCAGGTACCTGAAAACGGTGCCCACCGGTAAACACTACATCGCCAACAACAGTGAATACAACCGCCACAACGGTAATTCGGAGCTCGATGCACGGGATATGCGCGAGTTCTACCTCACACCTTATAAATCCCTGATTGAGAAGGAGAATCTCCCCTCCATCATGACAGCCTACAATGCTGTGAACGGTGTCCCTGTCTCTGCCAGCATCTTCCTGGTCGACTCCATAGCCAGGAAAACATATGGCATGAAGGGCTATGTAACCGGCGACTGCGGCGCTATTTCCGATATATTTCAAGGGCATCACTATTTGAAAGATGGTGTGGAGGCCACTGCTGCCGGCGTGAAAGCAGGAGTAGACTCAGACTGTGGCGGTGAGTACCAGAGCAATACGCTGGAAGCACTTGAGCGTGGTCTGATTACCATGGCCGATATCGACAGGGCTCTGATCAACATGATGACCATCCGTATGCGGCTGGGCGAGTTTGATCCGCCTGCCATCGTCCCCTACTCCAGACTCGGGCCTGACATCATCAACGATCCGGCACACAACGACCTGGCTCTTGAGATCGCTACCAAAAGCCCTGTCCTGCTGAAAAATGCACCGGTGAAAGGCAGCAGCATCAAAGCACTCCCCCTCTGCCCGGAAAAGATCCGGACGATTGCGGTCCTGGGGCCACAGGCCGAAAGGGTGGAGCTGGGTGATTATTCCGGACCGGTGGAGGAGCACTATAGCATCTCCCACCTGCAGGGATTGCGCAATTATATCGAACAACACAATCTTCCCATCAAGCTTTTCCATGGTGAGGGAGGAAATACGAGCCGCAAAACCGATTTCTATCTGCTTCGCAGCTTTACCACACGGAGCAGCAACGGCGAGGTGAAAGAATACAACGCCACTGCTTTCGATGCTGCTGCTCCCGGCATCATCGCAGCGGAACGGTTCGGCAACCTCACCCTCCAGGGCATCAAAGATGGCGACTGGACAGCCTACCACAACATCGACATGACTCAGATGGATTCACTGATCCTGCAACTCAACGTGGTGCAGGAAGGAGGTACCCTGGAGGTGAGAGTGGGTGCAGCCGCTGGCAACATCATTGCATCAAAGACCATTGATAATACCGCGGGGCCACTCACTTTCGGCAGAGGGGTCACTCTCCCGTTGAAGGTGAACAGTCTGGGCATCACAGGGCCGCAGGATCTCTACTTTGTCTTTCGGGAACCACAGCCGGAGTCTGTAGACCCGGAGATACTCAGCAAGGTAGCCTCAGCCGATGTGGCACTGATCTTCGTGGGCACGGACCAGAATACCGGCAGGGAGGAGTCCGACCGCTTCTCCCTCTCACTGCCGGGCAATCAGATGCAACTGATAGAGGCGGTAGCTGCCGTCAACCCCCACACCATTGTGGTGATGCAGACCATGGGTATGGTAGAGGTGGAAGCCATCAAACAACACCCGCATATTCCCGGAGTGATCTACACCGGCTACAACGGACAGGCACAGGGAACAGCCATGGCCAGGATCCTGTTCGGCGAGGTTAATCCGGGTGGCAAGAGCAGTGTTACCTGGTACCGCTCCGTCAATGACCTCCCTGCGTTCGGCAACTACTTGCTGCGAGGAGATGAGACCCGTAACGGCAGGACCTACTGGTATTTCGACAAGGAGGTCTCGTACGAATTTGGCTACGGACTCTCATACACTACCTTTGACTACAACGAATTCACCATCAGCAAGAGAGAAATCACCCCCTACGATCGGATCACCAT
>CAZBFS010000055.1:3261-3859 GCA_964491215.1 uncultured Proteiniphilum sp. | reverse complement strand
CGGAAAGAGAGACGGTGATGAGATTGTACAGATCTACCTCAGAACAGCCGATGCATCGGCAAAGGGGCGACCACTCAAGCGGCTGAAAGGATTCAAAAGGGTCACCATCCCTGCCGGCCAGACCCGGACCGTTTCTATCGACATCGATTGTAAAGACCTCTGGTACTGGGACGCAGAGCACAACCGAATCACATTCGACCAGGGTACCTACACCTTCGAAGTAGGTGCTTCATCCCGCGATATCAGAGGTAGTGTGGAAGCAGTGATGCAGGGACAGTTCAAGCCGTCACTGGAGACCGTTGTCGCGGAGGCAGACAGAATGATACTTCAACCGGGCGAGAACGCACAGACCCGATTGTCTGCAACACTACTGGACGACAGCTTCATCGACATTGATGAGACCGCGGTTGTCTACAAAAGCAACCATCCATCAGTGGTAAGCGTGGACACCAATGGGATGATCACGGCACACCGACCGGGTGTTGCCTCCATCTTTGCCACTGTCACCTACAACGGCACCACAGCCTCCGACAGTTATCCCGTCAAGGTGGTTCCCGACCTGACACCCGCTGCCATCAGCGTGAACGGAATCCGGCTA
>CAZBFS010000055.1:0-3251 GCA_964491215.1 uncultured Proteiniphilum sp. | reverse complement strand
CAACCGGAAATGAAAGCTTACAGTTTCCTGATGAAGGATCAATCCGCCATTCCGGTTGTAACGGCGGAAGCAGTCAGTGTAACTACCGGTGTGGAGATCGAACAGGCCACCGCTGTTCCCGGCACCGCCGTCGTACGTTTTGTCGACTACCATACCATGGAAGAGAACAGTTATACCCTCAACTTCGACGGCCCCTCCATGAGCGATGAATTCAACGGGAGCCGTCCCGGCTCACAGTGGGAGTGGATCAGAGAGAACAGCGACAACCACTCCTTCACCTCCAACCCTGGATCACTCACCATCACCACCGAAAAGGGGGATATCGCCGAGAAGAGTAACAATGCCCGTAACCTGCTGCTGCAAAGTGCCAACAACGACTGGACCATCGAGACCAAACTGACCGGCTCACGGGCACCCTCTCAACCGGAGAATGCGGGAATCATTGCCTGGCAGGATGATCACAACTTCGTGAAGCTGATGCTCCGGGCCGTGATCAAGACGACACGCCAGAGAGGGCCACAACCGGGCACCATCGACCTGCTGGTGGAGGAGAATGATATTGCCAGATCCGCTGTATCGTTCAACCTGAAGGAGATGATTACCGATGATCATCCCCTCTACCTGCGGATGACAAAAGAGGGAGCACGCTACACCGCCTTCTATTCACTCGACGGTATGGAGTACAAAGAGCTTGGAAGCGCAGATGCCACATTACGGGATGTCAAGGCCGGCCTGATTGCCTGCGACGGCATCATCACGCAGAGCATGACCAGCACGTTCTGGTTCGATTCCGACACCACCAAACCGGCATCACCATTTGATGTCTCATTCGATTATTTCCACATCAGTAATTCAGGAATAGCCTATGACCGTATGAAATAGAAATGATGAAGAAGTTGAACGGTTCTGAATGGAAGAATAGATCAATTCTTGTTATTTTTTGATAAATTTTGCTATCTTTGAGGTAGCGTTGTATCGTTTTCATGTTGAGGGAGGTGTTTGCCTCAACACTTAGGATGATACATCTCGTTGACCCTTTGATAAATCCGATAGAATGTAATTGTCGATGAAAAGCCGACTCGTAATTGCCGTTCTCCTTCTTTCTGTTACTTTCTGCTATTCTTCCAATGTGAAGTTCTATGACATCAACTCCATATACGGGATTAGCATGAGGGAGGTGGCTTCTGTTTGTAAGGACAGTAACGGTTTTATCTGGACATCCTCGAAGAGCGGTATTATGCGGTTGACAGACAACAGCTACCATACCTATCAGTTACCCTATGAAACACCCAACATCATCTATACAAAACTGCTCTACGACAACGACTCACTTCTTGCCTTCACCAACAACGGTCAAATATTTCTCTACAATGCCGTTTATGACCGCTTTGATCTGATGATCGACATCCGCAAGCCATTGAATGACTCACATTTGGTGCTGAACAGGATTGCTGTTGATCGCAATGGATCGATCCTGATTGCCGCCTCTTCCGGACTTTACAAATACCAGGATCAGAAGCTAATCACATTGGGAAAAGAGAAATACAGGAATGTGCATGACTTTATCTGGCTCGATGATCTGAATCTGCTGATTGGTACCGACAACGGATTATGGCTGATGAACACCTACTCGCTCACCGACCGGCACATCTATCAATATGAAGAAGAGAACAGCCTGAACGTGACCCGTTTTTTCTACAGCCAAACAGATGAAATGATTTGGGTGGGTACAAGTGCCGATGGCTTGTATTTGTACGACCTTGAAAGCAACCAGTTGAGACAGTCTCCACTGAAACCATTCCCCAAACAACCTGTCAATGCCATTGTGGCGAATACAGATAGCACCGTGATGGTAGGTATAGACGGTCAGGGGATCTGGGAGTTGTCTCGTGACAGCCACCAGGTGTTGAACATCTACAAGGAGAACCCTGACAATCCACACTCACTAAAAGGGAACGGTGTCTATGACATCTTCCATGACCATAACAAACGGATCTGGGTCTGCACCTATAGCGGAGGAGTATCCTATTTCGAACAGGAGTCGGCAGAGGTGACACAGATCACCCATCAGATCAACAATCCCAACTCGCTGAGCAATGACAATGTCAACAAGGTGATTGAAGACAGCAATGGAAACATATGGTTTGCCACCAACAACGGAGTGAGCCGCTGGGAGCCCTCTACAGGCAAATGGCACACCTATTATCAGAACCTGCAGCAACAGGCACAGGTCTTCCTTTCTCTTTGCGAGGACCAGAATGGCAACATCTGGGCAGGAACCTATTCATCAGGCCTCTATGTCATCGATGGGAAATCGGGCAGTGAGATCGCACACTATTACAGTCACGACGGGACTTCATCCCTGACCAACGACTATATCTTTGACATTATCATGGACAGCCACGGAGATCTCTGGCTGGGTAGTCCGCTGGGACAGATCTTCCGTTACATTGAAAGCGAGAAACGTTTTGAAGCCTATCCTTTTCAGCCTGTTTATGCTTTTGCGGAACACTCATCAGGGAACCTTCTCCTTGCCTGTACCTATGGACTGCTGTTGATGGACAAGAAAACAGGCCAGACACGCACCATCCTGGATGGTTTTCTCCTGCATGACCTGATTGTCATCGGTGATAACGTATGGTTGGGCAGCTCCGGCGATGGCCTGCTGCGGTACAATCTGAGAGACAACTCATTCGAAAAATTCACCACAGATGAAGGACTGCTCTCAAACTATGTGAACAGTATCCTCCGGGAAGGAGAACATCTGTGGCTGGGTACAGAATCGGGACTCTGCAAGTTCGATACCGGGGAAAAGAATATTGAGATATTCTCCTCCCTACCCTCTTTTTTCAATGTCTCCTTCAATCAGAACGCTTCGTTGAAGCTCACTAACGGGCAGCTCATCTGGGGTACCAGCAGCGGGGCATTGATGTTCGCACCGGATGCGATGCTCTTTTCACCCTCACAGGGCAGAATCTATTTCCAGGATATAGTCATCTCCGGGCGCTCATTACGCAACAATGAGTTTTTCACCATCGATTCACCTCTGGATGAGATGGAGGATATCTCGCTGAGATATGATCAGAACACGCTTACATTGGAGTTTCTACCTATCGGCACCTCCTCCCTCTATTCAAAGTTCTCCTGGAAAATGGAGGGGATTGACGAGGAGTGGACGCAACCGGCCAGTTCAAGAGCCATCACCTATGCCAGCATGCCCAGTGGTGACTATTCACTTAAGATCAGGATGT
>CAZBFS010000054.1:0-9586 GCA_964491215.1 uncultured Proteiniphilum sp. | reverse complement strand
GACCTTTGGGTTATGAGCCCAACGAGCTACCAACTGCTCCACTCCGCGATATAGTTCCCTGAATGGGACTGCAAAGATAGGATAATGTTTTGAGAAATCAAAATGTTTCGCAATATTTTTATATGTGCATCAAATGGTGTAAATTTGAAGTAAAATTGATTCCAATGGCAGACAGTCTTGTTATTATCCCCACCTACAACGAGAAGGAGAACATCGAAAACATCATAAAAGCCGTTTTCTCACTTGAAAAACCATTTCATATTCTGGTGATCGATGACGGGTCACCCGACGGCACCGCGGCTATTGTACAGCGACTGATAAACGGTCCTTTTGAAGGTCGCCTCTTTCTGGAGCAAAGGAAGGGAAAGATGGGACTCGGTACTGCTTATATCCACGGGTTCAAGTGGGCACTGCAGCGATCATACGATTATATCTTCGAGATGGATGCTGATTTCTCTCATAACCCGGAAGATCTGCCCCGCCTCTACGCTGCTTGTCATGAGCAGGGATTTGACGTGGCGGTCGGATCGCGCTACGCTACCGGTGTGAATGTGGTCAACTGGCCCATGGGGCGGGTGCTGATGTCCTTCTTCGCATCGAAGTATGTCCGTTTCGTTACTTCCCTTCATGTGAAGGATACCACCGCCGGCTTCGTTTGCTACCGCCGCAAGGTGCTGGAGACAATAGACCTGGATCAGATACGCTTCAAGGGCTATGCTTTTCAGATCGAAATGAAGTATTCCGCAAAGGTGCTGGGTTTCAATATTACCGAGGTGTCGGTCATCTTCGTGAACCGACAGCTGGGAACCTCCAAGATGAACAGCAGCATCTTCGGTGAAGCATTCTTCGGCGTGATCAACCTGCGCTGGCGTAAAGAAATGGGCATGATTAAACCGCACAAACACCCCGTACAACCCAAAGAACCCAAACAACTGCAATCATGATCCTGATACACAAGGCAACCATCATCAACGAAGGAGAGACCTTTACCGGCTCACTCCTGCTGGAGGGAGAACGGATCAGCCGCATTTTTCGTGAGGAAGTGCCGCAGCAACTGCTGCAGAGCTGCCGTGAGGTGATCGACGCCCGGGGTCTCTTCCTTATTCCCGGTGTGATTGATGACCAGGTCCACTTTCGTGAACCGGGACTGACACACAAGGGTGATATCGTCAGCGAGAGCAGGGCTGCCGTGGCAGGGGGTGTCACATCCTACATGGAGATGCCCAACACCTTGCCGCAGACCATCACCAACGATGCGCTTCGCCGCAAGCAGGAGATGGCTGCTGGACGCTCGGCTGGCAACTACTCCTTTTACCTGGGAGCTACCAACCATAACATCCGCGAGCTGCAGAAGGTCGACCCCCACACCACCTGTGGGGTGAAGGTCTTTATGGGCTCCTCCACCGGTAACATGTTGGTGGACGACCGCGGAACCCTGCAACAGATTTTCGCTGAGGTGGATATGTTGATCGCCACACACTGTGAGAAAGAGGAGCTGATTCGTGAGAACAGGGACCGGTTACTGAAAGTGTACGGAGAGGAGATCCCCGTTGAGATGCATCCGCTGATCAGAAGCGCTGAAGCCTGCTACCGCTCTTCGGCAGAAGCGGTGGAGCTGGCAGACCGCTACGGCAGCCGTCTCCATGTGCTGCATCTCTCAACAGCTAACGAGATGAGCCTTTTCACCGAAGGCTCAACGGAGCAGAAAAGAATAACTGCTGAGGTGTGTGTCCACCATCTCTGGTTCAGCGACGAGGATTATACCCGTCTGGGTACACGTATCAAGTGGAACCCGGCCGTGAAGGGTGTTGCCGACCGTGAAGCACTGCGCGAGGCACTGCGCAGGGGCCGTCTCGATGTGGTGGCCACCGACCATGCACCCCATCTGCTGAGCGAGAAGGAGGGTGGGGCATTAAAGGCGGCTTCCGGTGGCCCTCTGGTACAGCACTCTCTGCCGGCGATGTGGGAGATGGCCAGTCATGGTCTCTTTACCCATGAAATGGTGGTGGAACGGATGTGTCACGCCCCCGCACGTCTTTTCCGCATCCGCGAGAGAGGATTTATCCGTGAGGGTTATTATGCCGATCTGGTACTGCTCGACCCGGCAGCACCGCACACAGTTACTTCTGACAACATCCTCTACAAATGCGGCTGGTCACCCTTCGAGGGTGAGACTTTTGGCAGTAACGTGCATAAAACCTTCGTCAACGGTCTGCTTGCTTATGATGAAGGTGTTGTGACTGATAATGCTTCCGGAGAGCTGCTCACCTTCAGCCGGTGACATTTCACCGCATGCCGTCATTTTCCCTTAACAGCTGGAATAGGGATGGCTGCGTTTTATTTTTGTACTTTTGTGGCTGAAACATCTAAATCCTTTTTTTTGTGAGATTCATGTTCACTGTACAGGGAGAGGGTAGAGGCCACTATACACAGGCGCTCTCACTTGCTGCCATCCTGCGTAAACAGGGCCACGAAGTGGTGGCCGTGCTGGTGGGTAAAAGTGACAACCGGGAGATACCCTCCTTCTTCACCGATAAGATCGGTCTCCCTGTCACATCTTTTAGCAGCCCTAACTTCACCTCCTTCTATAAACAAAAGCGTCCCAACATCCTGATGAGTGTTGCGACCAACGTCTCCCAACCCTTTATCTTCCGGAAAAGCCTTCAGATCATACGGCATAAGATCGAAGAGTGCCGACCCGACAGGGTGATCAATTTTTATGAGATGATCACCGGCATGGCCTACGGCATTTATCAGTTCGACAAGAAAATGGGGGTGGAGATGATCTGCGTGGCACATCAGTATATCCTCCTGAATCCAAATTACAAGACCAGCGCCGAGCAGGACATGAAGTATTACTTCCTGCGAATGCTCTCGCGCATCACCTCCAATCGTGCCTTCCGCATCCTGGCTCTCTCCTTTCGCGATATGCCCGATTCACCTGATAAGAGAATCGTGACGGTGCCACCCCTGTTGCGGTCAGATGTGTTTCGTACCGAAGCCGCCAGCGGTGATTATATCCATGGCTACATGCTTAACACCGGCTATTATGACGAGATTGCCCGTTGGCATGCCCGTCATCCGGAGGTGCCGCTCCGTTTCTTCTGGGACAAGAGTGATGCGGCGGAGGAGGTGCAGCTGGACGATCGGTTCTCGATCAGTCGTCTCCACGATGAGAAGTTTCTGCAGAGCATGGCGGGCAGCTTGGCCTACGCCACCACCGCCGGCTTCGAGTCACTCTGTGAGGCTCTCTACTACCGCAAACCAATCCTGATGATCCCCGTGCATCTGGAGCAGGAGTTCAATGCCTACGATGCCTCCCTTTCCGGTGCGGGCATCACCGGCAAGCGGTTCGACCTGGACAAGTTAATCGATTTCATCCCACATTATAAGCCCGATGAAGGGTTTCGTGACTGGGTGCACCAGGCCGAAGAACGTTTTATAAATGAGATTTGTTGAAATAATCAGAGACAGGATAGACAGATCACTCCCTTTAATCTGAAGAATCATCACTCTTCTGTTTTATAACAAAAATGTCGCGATCTATAACCCTACTGAATCGCGGTAGAAGTCGAGTGCCTCGAAAAAGAGCTTTTTGTCGGCCGTCTGGTCTATCTGTACATTGCCTATTTCGGAGAGCAGCGTGAAGTTGATTACTCCTCCCCGGTTTTTCTTGTCGTGTGACGTTATCTCGTATAGCTGCTCGTATTGGTCGCAGCTGACCGGGTATGCACCATACTGATCACGGATGAATCGAACAGTCCTGAGAAGCTTCTCCTTTGGAAAACGACATATGCGATGCGAGAGGTAGAGCTCTACGATCAGTCCCCATGCCACGGCAAAGCCATGTGGTACGGGGTTGCCCGTTGTCAGGGCATGGCTCTCGAATGCGTGGGCGGTGGTGTGGCCCAGGTTCAACGCCTTGCGGATATCCTGCTCATAGGGATCCTTCTCCACTATCTGGCGCTTGATGCCTACCGAACGGAATACCATCTCGTTTAATTGCTCGTATTCGGGTGGGTCGAGCGGAAAAGCCAGCAGCTTATCCAGGTCGGCCGCTGAGTGGATAAGTGCGTGCTTGATCATCTCTGCGTAACCGGAGAGAAGTGCAGCGTGCGTGAGCGTACGGAGGAAGTAGGACGAGATGATCACAAACTCTGATGGGTAGAAGGACCCAATCTCGTTTTTGTAACCCCCGAAGTTGACACCTGTCTTACCACCTACGGCCGCATCGACAGCCCCCAGCAACGTGGTGGGTATGTTGATGTAGCGGATGCCCCGCTTGAAGGTGGCTGCGGCAAACCCTCCCAGGTCGGTTACCATACCCCCTCCCAGGTTGATGAGCAGCGAGTGGCGGGTGGCACCCCCTGCGGTGAGCTGCTCCCACACGGTGGTGAGCGTGCCGATGGTCTTGTTGGTGTCATCAGCGGGGATCACGATCTCAAGGGCTTCGCTTATCTGCGGCACGCCACTGAGCAGTGGCAGGCAGTGCCGGTGCGTGTTGCCATCGGTGAGGATGAACAGTTTGTCATGCCGGATATTCCGGATGATCTTCTCTGTGTCGGCAGCCAGCTGACTGCTCTTGATGACCTTTTGCATTGTCTCTTCTTACTGTTGGTTTGTGATGGGTGAATCGGGTTGTATCGCTTTGTACAGCTCCTCCTGGATCCGCTCGCAGATGCTCAGCGTAGAAAAACGGTTGGGCGCCCGCGAAGGGTTGACACGGTTGGAGAGGAAGATGTAGATCATGTTGTTCACCGGGTCCATCCAGAAGCTGGTGCCGGTGAAACCTGTATGACCGTATACCTCAACCGGCGTGCCGGGACTGGCGGGACTCCTCTTGCTGTTGGTGGGATCAGGCTTATCGAAGCCCAGTCCGCGGCGGCTGACGCTGCTCTTCATGGTGGTGAAAAGCCGCACCGTCTCCTCGCTAAGAAGCTGTTCACCACCATAGCTGCCCCCGTCAAGCCACATCTGGCTCAGTTTTGCCAGGTCGTTGCTGTTGGAGAAGAGGCCGGCGTTGCCTGATATGCCACCAAAGAGTGCAGCCCCCTCATCATGCACATAGCCTCGCAGATGTTGTCGCCGGAAGAAGGGATCATCCTCGGTGGGTGCAATCAACATTTTTGGATGCTGATCAAGCGGACGAAAGGTGGTGGTGGTGGCCCCCAGCTTCCAATAGAAGTTCTCTTTCACGAAGTTGTCAAGATCACTACCTGTTGTAGCCTCTACCGCCTCCTTGAGCAGCATGAAATTGAGGCAGCTGTACAGATAGCGTCCTTTTCGCCGCAAGGGTGCTTCAATCACATCGCGCAGCAATCTCTCCTGCATCATGTCGCTTGCATAGAGTCCTTTGGCTACGGGCAGGTGAAACCGTTCAGAGCGGGTTCGTGAGATCAGCTCCGGCAGGAAGGAATAGTCGGTGCGCGCCCATGCACCTGCGTAGCGCACGTTGTAGAGTGATGACTGTCGACCAAACAGGGAGCCGTCGTAACTGGTGGTGTCGATCGCACTGGTGTAATATGGGATAAAGGAGGTGATGCCCGACTCGTGAAAGAGCAGCGAGCGGAGGGAGGCTGTTGCTTTGTCGCTGCCTCTTGTCTCTTTCACAAACTTACGGATGGGATCCTGCAGATGCATCTTCCTCTCGTCAAACAACTTCATCACAGCTGGTAGTGTCGCTGCCGCCTTGGTTACGGATGCCAGGTCGTAGATCGTTTCACCAGTCACCTCTTCACCGGAACCATAGTCAAGCGTGCCAAAGGCCCTCTCGTAAATCACTATCCCATCTTTCGCCACCAGGATCTGACAGCCGGGGTAGGCGCGTTGGCGGATACCCTCAAAGGCGATCTGCTCAATACGTTCCAGCTTCTCTGAGTTGATCCCCACCTCCTCCGGGAGTGAATAACCCAGGCGAACCTTCTTGCTGTCCAGACCTGACCCCTCGGGATAGTTGCCTGCGGCAACGG
This sequence comes from uncultured Proteiniphilum sp., assembly GCA_964491215.1. Taxonomy (GTDB): domain Bacteria; phylum Bacteroidota; class Bacteroidia; order Bacteroidales; family Dysgonomonadaceae; genus Proteiniphilum. The sequence continues at coordinate 3,617 of CAZBFS010000054.1, read as the reverse complement.
GTAGACGGCCCGAAAGGGCAATGCCGCCGTAGAGTGCCTGTGCTGCACTGATTTGCGCGGCTTCCGTCCTATCATAGGCCAGGAGCAGTGCTGATGCCCCGGCAGCTGCATTGCTGATATGGTGTAAATGATATGGTGGGGAGAAGAGCACCACTACTCTCTTTTTCGACGGTGCCAGCTGTTGTAGCTGAACAGCATCGCTGATTTTGTCGCTGTGCAGGGAGATGATGACCAGGTCGAACGTCTCCAGTTCTTCTATCCTGACTGCTGCAGATGAGGAAGAAGCGTTGAAGGTGGTCACCCTGCCATATTTTTTGAGATAATGCTGAAAGGGGTTTTCTTCCGGGGCTCCAATAGCTACCGATGCGATTGTCACCTGATCCAGCTTTTTGAATGGTATCACTCCTGATTCATTCTTCAGCAGAGTGATGGCTTCGTCACAGATCTTACGTTGTACCCACTCCGCACGGGGGCTGTTCACACGGTTGTGTATCCTGGCATGGTCTATGGGGGTTACTTTGTCCAGTCCCAGGATATATTTATAGGTCAGGATCCTGCGCACCTTCTCTTCCAGGATCGGGGAGGGCAGGATGCCCTCTTCAACTGCCTTTTTCACAGAGAGAAATGACCCTGAGAGGTCGGTCACTCCCAACAGGATGTCATTGCCGGCCAGCAGTGCCTTCACACTGGCATCAGGTTGGTCGGAGACTCCCTTCATCGCCATCGCGTCGGTAAAAGTGAGTCCCCTGAATCCCATCTTATCACGCAACAAGCCATTGCCGATCTCAGGAGAGAGTGATGCCGGCAATCCGTTCGTATTGAGTGCCGGTATATCGAGGTGCCCGATCATCACTCCCGATAGGCCGGCATTGATGTATTCCCTGAATGGATAAAGCTCCACCGTGTCGAGCCGCAATCTGTCATGGGTGATCAGCGGCAAGGTATGGTGTGAATCTTCCGAGGTGTCGCCATGACCGGGGAAGTGCTTCGCTACGGCCATCACACCATTCTCCTCGAGTCCGCGGGCATAAGCGATCGCCTGGCGAGCAACCTTTTGCGGGTTCTCACCGTACGAACGGTTCCCGATGATGGGGTTGGCGGGGTTGGTATGCACATCGACAGAGGGAGCGAAGTTGACATGGATGCCCATCTCACGGCACTGCCGTGCCACCTCGTTACCATATAGCCGTATCGTCTTCTCGTCCTGAATGGCACCGATCACCTGGTTGCGCGGGTAACGGGGTGCATCGGTCAGTCGCATGGCCAGACCCCACTCCCCGTCGAGTGCGATCATTAGTGGCACCGCTGAGCGGCTCTGAGCGTAGTTGGTCACATCGGCCTGATTGCCCAGTGATCCTTTGGAAAAGAGTAGTCCCCCGATCTTCTGTCCCGCGATCTGTTCTGCGATACGCTTCTTCCAGCCGCTACCGCTCTCCACGATCGGCATAAAGAGCTGTCCTATCTTTTCGTCGGGGGTCAGTGTGGCATATACCGAATCCACCCACCTGTTCATCGCATCTTTGTCTGCTTGTTCATAGAGGGTGACAGGCACCTGTGCCCCTGCCGTCACGACGCTCACACCCAGGATAAAAAGCAGTATATGTTTCCTCATTGTCTCATTGATGTCTATCCGGGGTTATTTTTTCACTTTCTCCATCGTCACATCGATTCGCCCCACATAGACTCCCCGTCCCGGCGTCTGGTAGATCAGCACCTCCCGGTCATCCATGTTCTTGCGGATATCGGGTTTCTTCATATAGGTATGGCTGTGTCCGCCAATGATGATGTCAATGTTGCGCGATGCCTCTGCCAGACGTGTGTCGGGCTGGTATCCCAAGTGGGATATTGCCACCACCAGGTCACAGTGATGCTGCGTGCGCAGCCGGTAGGCCAGCATATTGGCGGTGGTTACCGGATCGAGGTATCGCATGCCTTTGTAATTGGTGGAAGAGATGAGTCCCTTTGGTTGTATGTTGACACCAATGACACCAATCTTCATACCTCCTTTTTTCAAAATTAGATAGGGTTTGATCTTACCCGCAAGAGGTGTTTCACTGAAATCATAGTTGCTCGCTACAATAGGGAAGCGGGCTGTTTCCACCACCTCTTCGAGTACCTCCAGGCCATAGTCGAACTCATGATTACCGAGTGTCACCGCGTCGTACCCCATCAAGTTCATCGCCTTCACCTCAACCTCTCCTTTGAACAGGTTGAAATAGGGTGTGCCCTGCAGGAAATCACCCGCATCGAAGAGGAGGAGGTGCTCATTCTCCTTTCGCATCTGCTCAATGTAGTTGATGCGCCGTTCCACACCCCCTTTTCCGGAGGCCGTCCTGTCACTATCAGGCAGGGGTTCAATGCGACTGTGGGTGTCGTTGGTATGTAGTATCACGAGCTGTTTCTGGGCAGTGGCCGTGACGATAATCGTCAGCAACAACAGCAGGGCGAGGGTTGGTTTCTTCATCTTGTTCACTCTTGGTTGGTTATGGTTATTCGTCCGTCGAGGGCAGAGCGGATCGGGTTGCCCCGGCGGCTCTCCTCTTTCACGTGGTCAATCATCACATCGCGCAGCGTTACCCCCGTATTGTGTTGCGTGAGGGCGTTGCGCATGGCACTCATGTTGTCGTTCCCCTCGGCCAGGTAGTCGAGCGTCACAACGTGGTAGATCCGCTCCGCGTCAATTGCCTCCCCGCTGAGGGTGACCTCTTTAATGCTCCGGTTTTCGATGGTCAGCCGCACATTGGAGGAGATACCCGCCCCACCGATGCGTGCATATGCGTTGAAAAGCTCTAACAGATCACTTCCTCTGATCTCGAGGAACGTGATGGCATTGTCGAACGAATAGATCTCAAAGAGGTTGCCTACCGTGATCTCGCCTGCCGGCATAGAAGCGCGGTGTCCATGCACATTCATCATCGCCACATCGGCTCCTCCCGCCAGATATTCATCACCATATGCCTTCATCACATCGGAGGTGAAGTTGGTCAGGAGACTCTCCGGCCGACCATACATCATTGCCTGTTCTGAGGTGCCGATCACCGCGTTCATCTTCTCATCGAGCTCACTCTTGTAGGAGAGCACCAGGCTATGCATTGCTGCGTGTTGCGGGGTGTCGAAGCTGCTGTTCATCTCAATGATGGAGCCACTCATTTCTGCAATCCGGTACTGCGGTTTGCAGGATAAAAGGATTAATGCCGCCAGGGCAATCCCGATTGTTCTCATTTTCATTCTGTTGGATCTCATAGTTTGGTTGGGTGTGCCGAAACAAATGTTACGCAGCTCAAAAATAGGCTTTTTTCCCCAGTGCATCAAGAACTGAACAAAAAATGTAGATTAATTGGCTATTTGTATGGTGGTTTAAATTGAAATTGTTACCTTTGCATCCGCTTTGCGCAATCTCTGTTGGTCAACATGCCGTTACATTGCGTTTACACTGGTTAATTATTAACATAAAGCTTATTACAGGATGGATTTACTTAAAGTAGTGGAAGCCTCTTTTGCGAAAGAGAAGAAGGAATTCCCCAATTTCAGGAGCGGTGACACCATCACGGTGGCCTATCGCATTGCCGAAGGTAACAAAGAGCGTATCCAGCTCTACCGCGGTGTGGTGATCAAGA
>CAZBFS010000053.1:0-9602 GCA_964491215.1 uncultured Proteiniphilum sp. | reverse complement strand
TGGTGGAGAATATCGGAGTCGAACCGATGACCTTTTGACTGCCAGTCAAACGCTCTAGCCAGCTGAGCTAATCCCCCGTTATTTTCGTGGTGCAAAGATAGAGATTTTGTTTATATTTGCAATCGAAACGTCTGAAAAAAATAAAAAAAGAGAAAAGATGATTGTTTTCAATACCACCTTCCATGTGGAAGCGGCTCTTCACGAAGAGTTTGTGAACTATATGCTGGAGGTGTATATCCCCATGTCCACACGCAGCGGCCTGCTCACCTCACCTCGCCTGGCTCGTGTCTTTGGGCAAGAGGGAGAGGAGGGACTTTCATATGCGATGGAGTTCGCTGCTGCCGACCTGATGGCGCTGGAGAAATGGAACAGCGAGGAGAGCAACCGCGTGGTCACCCCCCTGCTGGAGATATTCAAAGAGAAGGTGGCCGGTTTCTCCACCGTGATGCAGACCATATCCTACTGACCAATGCAAAAAGAACGTATCATCATGGGAATCGACCCCGGCACACAGGTGATGGGCTACGGCATCCTCCGGGTGCTGGACAACAAGCCGTCGATGATGGCAATGGGGGTGATGGAGCTGGGTAAGTATGGGGATCACTACATGAAGCTGGCAAAGATCTACGCTCGCATCATCGGCCTGATCGATGAGTTCCTGCCCGACGAGCTGGCCATTGAGGCACCTTTCTTCGGTAAGAACGTGCAGAGCATGCTCAAGTTGGGACGTGCACAAGGGGTGGCCATGGCTGCTGCCATCTCACGCGACATACCCATCTTTGAGTATGCACCCCTCAAGATCAAGATGTCGATCACCGGCAACGGTCGGGCAGCCAAGGAGCAGGTGGCTTACATGCTGCAAAAGATCCTTCTGATCCCTGAAGAACAGATGCTGCCACAGCTGGATGCCTCCGACGGATTGGCCGCGGCGTTATGTCACTTCTACCAATCGGGTGTCACTACCGGGGACAAGAAATATAGAGATTGGAAAGATTTTGCCAACAAAAATGAGGACAAAGTGAGGAAATAGATCTTTTTTTTTTATCTTTGCTTTGATGATTAAAATGACAACCCGTATCAATCGAAATTATTAATTTTAATCACATGAATGAACTAGTTTCACATATTGAGTTTCTGCTGCATGACCACAATTGTGTGATCATTCCCGGCTTTGGCGGTTTCGTGGTCAACAGTTCGCCAGCCCGCAGAGACGGTATTGCTACGTTCCACCCACCTTCAAGCGAGCTGGTATTCAACCGCTACCTCACCCATAACGACGGTCTTCTTGCGCAATCATTTATGAAGAGCGAATCAATCCCCTTTGAGGCTGCTATGCAGAAGATTGAACAATCTGTGCAGGAGATATTAAGAGAGCTGAGAGAGGAGAAAAAGGTTGAAATGGGCTGTCTGGGTCTTTTTGAGATGAACAATGACAAGCAGTTTATCTACAAGCCAACAGCTTTCGTACAACCTGCATTCTTTGGTCTGGGTGCCGCATCGCTGAAGCCGTTGATTCAGATGCAACCCTCCGCATCAACGACCCTCGGAGAGCAGAGGCCACCCCATTTCCGATCCATCGGTATCACTGCTGCTGCAGCAGCCATTCTGTTGCTGTTGCTGTTCCTGTTGCCGGTTGGTGATCGCACTATCGTACGCCAGTCTGCACAGATCATCTCAGAGACTGATCTCTTTGGTAATCGTCCACGTCAGAGTATCAACAGTGAGGTAGTCACTGAAACCGTTGTTGCAGAAGAACCAACAGCCGTGACAATGGTGACCGATGCGATGGATGTTGTTGCTGACGCTCCCGCATCCGAACCTGAAAGCCTGGTGGCTGAGGAGAATCAACCGCGTTACTACATCATTGTAGGTGTATACGAGGTGAAAGAGGTGGCAGAGAGGATGATGGAGACGCTGCTGGAAGGTGGATTCTCTGAGAGAGGATGGATGAAACGTCCCGGACGAATCGACGTCTATGCTGTCTCCTATGCCGAAAGGGAGGTTGCAGAAAGCACTTTGAGGATGATACATAATGAATACCCTGCTCACAGGGATGCATGGATCTTAAAACGATAAACGGTTATGTCTTTTAAAAGCAATGTGATTACAGGATTTCTGCTATATTGGGTGTACCAGATGTACAAGGTACGCAGAAAACTGGTTCCCCCGGTTGACAGGTATCGATTTCCTGATTTTCAGTGAAATAAAAGAGAAACCCCGGCTTCAATCAGAGGTTGGGGTTTTTTTTAATACCGGAACCTCTCATGATAGCGATCTGCCGATTGATTAACGCATCAAGTGAGGGGTAGGAGAATCTTGTGAAATGATTTTAACTAAACAATCAATCAAGATGAAAAGAATTACATTGTTGCTCCTTTCGCTCTTCTTTGCGCTCGGCATTCTATACCCAAGGGAAATTCGCTTGTTGACAATCGGTAACAGTTTCTCCGATGATGCGGTGGAACATTACCTGCATGGTCTGGTAGCGGCCGAAGGTGACACCATTGTGATCGGGAACATGTACATCGGAGGCTGCTCTCTGGAGACGCATCATACAAATGCATGCAACGACACTCCGGCGTATTCTTACCGAAAGATCGTGGAGGGAGTGAAGAGCACTACTCCCAATTACAGGCTCTCTGATGCCCTTACCGACGAGGAGTGGGATTTTATCTCTTTTCAGCAGGTGAGCTCCCTGTCGGGACTATATGAGACCTACTTTCCACATATCACCTTTCTGATGGATTATGCCAAAGATCACTCCCAAAAAAAGGAAGTAACGTTCATCCTGCATGCCACCTGGGCTTATGCCGGTGACTCCGCACACGAAGGCTTTGCCAGCTACGACAATGATCAGCTGACAATGTACCACGCAATCATCGATGTCACCAGACGTGTAGCCGAAAAAACGGGTATCGGTATTATCATCCCGGCTGGTACTGCCATCCAGAACGGTCGTACCAGTCCTCTGGGTGATAGCTTTTGTCGTGATGGTTATCATCTGGAGCTAAACTACGGAAGGTATACCGCCTCCTGTGCATGGTATGAGGTTCTCTTTGGTAAGTCAGTGGTGGGAAACTGTTACTGGCCCGAAGAGATCACACCTTGTCAGGCGCTTATAGCACAGCTATCGGCCCATTATGCCATGAGGAAGCCGTTTGAGATCACCCCGGTAGTGGTGTGTGAAGCAGCTGCCCCGGTGGCATCCCCATATTGAACCACGCACAGTACAGATTACCATTCAATTCAATATCAATGAACAGACAAGATTACGAAGCACGTTTGTTACACAAGCCCTTTCCCAAAAATGATCCCTACGGCTCGTTGTCGATGCCGGTCTATCATACACTCGCCTATGAGTTTGAAACGGCTGCGGAGATGGAAGATGCCTTCTGCGGACGCACTGCGGAGCATACCTATTCACGGGTGACCAACCCAACGGTGCAGCATTTTGAGGAACAGGTGAGAGAGATCACCGGAGCCCACGGGGTGACCGCCCTCAACTCGGGCATGGCGGCCATCAGCAACACCTTCTTCACCCTGGCATGGAGTGGTTGCAATATCATCACCTCACGCCACCTCTTCGGAAACACCTACTCTTTTCTCGTGAACACATTGAACGCTTTTGGCGTGGAGGTGCGTTTTTGCGACCTGACCAACCCGGAGGAGGTGGCTGCCAACATCGACAGGCAGACCTGCGCCCTCTTCGCGGAGGTGATCACCAATCCGCAGATGGAGGTGCCCGATTTGGCTGACCTGAGCAGTGTAGCCCATGCAGCCGGTGTACCATTGGTGATTGATAGCACGCTCGTTCCCTTTACTCATTTCCGTGCAGCCGACTTCGGGGTGGATATCGAGGTGGTGTCAAGTACAAAGTATATCTCAGGAGGAGCTACCAGCCTGGGAGGCTTGATCATCGACCACGGGCGCTTCGACTGGAGCCGGTCGCCACGGCTGCAAACGCTGGAGGGTGAGTCGCCATCAGCCTTTCACCTTAAGCTGCGTCGTGAGATACACCGCAATCTGGGCGCTTACATGACACCCGATGTGGCTTATCAGCAATCGCTGGGACTAGAGACGTTACCCTTGCGATACAACCGCCATGCAGCCACCTGCAGAAGCCAGGCTGACCAGCTTTTATCATTACCGGCCATTGTATCTGTGAACTATACCGCTCTTGCTGATAATCCATTCGTTGAGGAGAGCCGCCGTCAGTTTGGTGATTTTCCCGGGGCGATGCTCACCTTCGACCTGGCTTCGAAGGGGCACTGCTTCCGTTTTCTGGATCGGCTGAAGCTGATCCGCCGTGCCACTAACCTGTTCGACAACCGTTCACTGATCCTCCATCCCGCCAGCACCATCTTTGGATCGTTCACACCGGAGCAACGTAACCTGATGGACATCAAAGAATCCACACTCCGCCTGTCGGTGGGACTGGAGAGTGTGGATACGCTGCTGGCTGATATCCGGCAGGCGATGGGATAACCACCTTTCTATTTACAAGGGATACTCATCGAAGGCGTAGAGGAGGGTGGAGAGATAGCGTTCACCCGTGTCGGGCAGAATCACAACGATCTGCTTGCCCCTGTTTTCCTCGCGCTGTGCCAATTGCAGTGTTGCGTAGATCGCGGCTCCGGAGGAGATGCCGGCGAGCAATCCCTCCTGAGAAGCCAGTTTTCTGCCTGTGCGAATGGCATCATCATTACTGACAGTGAGCACCTTATCAACCACCTTGGCATCGTAAGTGCCCGGTACGAAACCGGCACCGATGCCCTGTATCTTGTGGGGTCCAGCTATACCGCCGGAGAGTACCGGGGAGTCAGCCGGCTCCACTGCATAGACCCTGACTGCCGGATTGAGCTCCTTGAGTCGCTTGCCTGCACCGCTTGCTGTACCGCCAGTACCGATGCCGCTCACCAAGATATCTACCTTGCCATTCGTGTCGCGCCATATCTCTTCACCGGTGGTGTGATAATGCACCTCCGGGTTGGAGCGGTTCTCGAACTGCTGCAGGATTACGGCGTCAGAGAGCTGCGCTTTCAAGCTCTCTGCTTTTGCGATTGCACCTTTCATACCCTCGGGGCCGGGTGTCAGCACCAGCTCAGCACCCAGTGCCTTGAGCAGGTTCCTCCGTTCGAGGCTCATCGTCTCAGGCATGGTAAGGATCAGTCGGTACTGTTTGATGGTAGAGACAAATGCGAGTCCGATACCGGTGTTGCCGCTGGTGGGCTCGATGATGATCGAGCCGGGCTTGAGCAGTCCGCGTTTCTCCGCATCTTCCACCATCGCCAGTGCAATGCGGTCTTTCACGCTCCCCTGTGGGTTGAAGCTCTCCAGCTTGGCAATGATTTGTGCGTTTGCTCCTTCGGATGCTTCGAGCCGGTTCAGCCGCAACAATGGTGTGTTGCCAATCAGTTCTGTCAAATTATCTGCAATCTTTGTCATATCTTCTATCAATTTTGAATTTTTAACAAAGGTAGGATGTTACCCAATCTCCTGAAATAGCACATTTGTGTTATTTTCACCCGATAAGTGTCAGAAATGATTACTTTTGTCTCTCAGAACAGAGAAAATGAAACTTTATTCCCATTATATCATTGCTGATAACCAGGATATCACTCGTCGGGGGTTAATCGCCTTGCTGAGAGATCTGCGCGGGGAAGTGGTCATTGCAGAGGCTGCAGGATACCAGCAGCTGTTGGAGCTCTTGCGGGGCCATCCGCGTTCAGTGGTGGTGGTCGACTACTCCCTGTTCGACTTCCTGTCTCTCTCACAGCTGCTCAATATGAAGAGCGGAGCCGCCGGCTCTTCCTGGCTGCTCTTCAGTGATGAGCCTGAATGGCATTTCCTGCGCCGGCTCCTGCTGGCCGATCCTGAGATCAGTGTGGTGACCAAGCAGGAGAGCCTGGAAGAGATACGTGAAGCGCTGCTGGCGGTATCGGAAGGAAACCCGTATCGTTGTGAATATGCCGAATCGGTGATGAAGGAGGGCGTGCCGACAGCGAAGAATGCTGATCCGCTTACCCCCTCCGAAAAGAATATCCTGCGTGAGATCGCACTGGGTAAGACCACCAAGGAGATTGCCATCGAGAAGCATCTCAGCTTCCACACGGTGAACGCACACCGGCGCAACATCTACAGTAAGCTGGGGGTGAACAGCCTCAGTGAGGCAACCCGATATGCGCTCCAGGCCGGTCTGGCTGATCCGGTGGAGTATTACATCTGAGCGTTGCAGTCGTCAGCTGCTCTTCAATGGTGCGAATGGGTTGATTTCTCAACGATCTTCCAGATGGCCTCCACCCAGCTGTCGTGGTCGTTGAGCGAGGGGACAAAGGTAAAGCGTTCACCGCCGGCTTCCATAAAGAGCTTACGCGCCTCAATATCGATGTCGTAGAGCGTCTCCATGTTGTCGATGGGAAAGCCGGGCGCCATCACAGCTACATTCTTCCATCCCAGCTTGGGTAGATCACCGATATCGGTGTTCAGAAACGGTTTAATCCATTTTTTGCCCCGCTGCGAGGAGTAGAAGAGAAAAGTGTCATGCGGATCAAAACCTGTGGCATGGCAGAAGAGATTGTTGGTCTCTTTCAGTTGATAGACATAGTCGAACTCCTTTCCCTTACGCCATGAGGTCTCCACCTGCGTTACAGGCAGACTGTGGTAGGTGAATACCAGCTTGTCGATGTCATCCAGGTAGGGGCGTGCCTGATCGGTCAACGCCTGTATATAGGCAGGGTGGTTGAAGTAGGGTTCCACGAACCTGAGCCGGAAAGAGTAGGGGCGACTGAAGAAGAGCCGGCCGATAGCCTCTTTCATTGTTTCTGTGGTCGATTGTGCGTAGTGGGGATAAAGGGGAAAGATCACCACTTCGTGGAGTAGCGGGCACTTTCGTTCAAGCTCTCTGAAGGCATGCAATATATCAGGCTCGCCATAACGCATGGCGATCTCCACGGCGATATTTTTTTTGTTTTCCAGCGCCGTTGCCAGTTGCTGCATATGATACAACAGAGGGGAGATATGCGGCTCTTCCCTGCGCCATATCAGATTGTACTTTGTAGCTGAACGGGCAGCTGAAAGAGGGGCAATGATATTCCGGGCAAGCAGTGATGATAGCTTTGGGGAAAGGTCAGTGACGTATGGGTCTGAGAGCATGTCGCCAATGAACCGTTTGACGTCGGCCTTGTTGTTTCCAGCCGGGGTACCTAAGTTGACCAGTAATACTCCTCTCATAAATGTTGTTTTTGTATCTCCCACAGGAGTTGCTACAACCTTCAAAATCAGCTAATCAATATATGTCTCCAGCAGTCTTGTGTTACCCTCAGGTGCAAGGGTAACCGAAACTGTATCGGCGGGAAGCAGGATTGTTTCACCCTGGCGGAAGAAAATCTCGTTGCCTTTATTGTCCCGCAGCGTGCCGCTGCCCTCCATGCAAATGTAGATCACAAAGGAGTCGAGTGTCTCGTAGCTTCGCTCCATCGGATGATCGATTTCCAGCAGGTGGGTGGTGAAGTAGGGGCAGTCTACCAACTTGGCGGGATGGTTCATACAACTCTTGTAAGAAGTTCTGTATGTGTTATAAAGGTTGAAGTCGATAGCCTCTTTTGCCAGTTTGGTGTGCAGCTCCCTGGGGTTACCTGTGGCATCTCTCCGGTCAAAATCGTAGATGCGATAAGTGATATCGGAGGTCTGTTGTATCTCTGCTATAAAGCAGCCTGCACCTATGGCGTGGACTCTTCCTGCTGGCAGGAAGAATACATCACCCCGTTTCACTTCATGTTTCTTCAGCTTGTCGGTGAAAGTGTTGTTCTCCACCGTCTCGATATACTCATCCGGTGTGATCTGTTGTTGGAAGCCGGAATATAGGAAGGCACCCGGAGTAGCGTTGATGACATACCACATCTCTGTCTTCCCGAACGAGTTATGTCGTTCCTTTGCCAGCCGGTCGTCAGGATGTACCTGTATGGAGAGGTCGTCACGGGCATCTATGAACTTGATCAGTAGGGGGAAGGTGTTGCCGAACCTTTCATAGTTTTTTTTGCCTACCAGTTGTTCTCTGGCAGTGGCCAGCAGTCGGTCGAGTGATTCTCCTGAGAGCGGTCCGTTGGCCACTACCGATACGCTGTGTGGTACGCCCGATATCTCCCAACTCTCGCCGATGCCCTCTTGTATAGGTTCGATCTGCTTGAAGCGACAGATGTTGGAGCCCCCCCACATCACCGGCTTCAGGATAGGCTCAAAGATAAGCGGATAGAGCGTATCAGATACTGTTGTTGTTTGTTTGATGTTGTTTCTATTTGTTGACATGATGGCTACATACAGATGGATTTATTTTCTTGAAAGCAGTGAACAGGAGTTGTGATCCGGTCACGTTCGTTTCATCACGTAGGCTGTTCTTGCCGGAAGATATAGTTTTAACCAACCTTTGTCATCGGGAGCGTAGAGCGGGTCATACTGTGTGAAGTGGTGTATGGTATCGTCGTTCAGCCCGAAGCCGCCAAAAGCCTTGTCATCGCTGTCCAGGATGATCTGATATTTTCCCTGTGGCACCAGTATGCCATAGTCGCTGTATGATTTTTGCGGGTGGAAGTTAAAAACAAACAACAACTCATCACGCATATAGGCGAGGATGTTGTCATCATCCTTGTCCCAGATCTTCACCAGTGAGGCAGCCTGGAAGTCGGGCACTGCGCGGATCAGCTCTATCATTGCCCTGTCGAAGTCTCCCAGCTCGTGGTACTTCAGGTTCTGATCATCTGCCAGGTGCCACTGCCGGCGTGCGTAGCGGTACGACCAGTTGTTTCCTTCGCGGGGGAAGTCGATCCACTCGGGGTGACCGTACTCGTTGCCCATGAAGTTAAGATAACCACCGTTGATGGTGGTTGCCGTCACCAGGCGTATCATCTTGTGCAGGGCGATACCGCGGTCTACAGCCATGGAGCTGCTCATCAGCTTCGACATGAACCAGTACATGTCGGCATCGATCAGGCGGAAGATGATGGTCTTATCACCCACCAGTGCCTGGTCGTGGCTCTCGGCGTAAGAGATGGTCTTCTCATCGGTACGCCGGTTGGTGGTCTCCCACCAGATGGCCGAGGGGTACCACTCCTCATCCTTCTTCTCCTTGATCAGCTTGATCCAGAAATCGGGGATGTTCATCGCCATGCGGTAGTCGAAGCCATAGCCCCCTGCCTCAGGTGGTATTGCCAGTCCCGGCATACCACTCACCTCCTCTGCGATGGTGATGGCATGTGGGTTGACATCGTGGATCAGCCTGTTGGCCAGCGTCAGATAACAGATGGCATCTCCATCCTGTCCCGTGTTATAATAATCGCTATAGTTACTGAACGATTCTTCCAGGCCGTGGCTGCGGTAGATCATCGAGGTGACCCCGTCGAAGCGGAAGCCGTCGAAGCGGAACTCCTCGAGCCAGTACTTGCAGTTGGAGAGCAGGAAGTGCAGCACCTCATCCTTTTCGTAGTCGAAGCATAGCGAGTCCCATGCCTGATGGTATCTTCTCTCGGGGCTGCTGTGGAAGTAGAGGTCGAACGAACCATCCATGCGTCCCAGCCCTTCGGTCTCATTCTTCACCGCATGCGAGTGGA
>CAZBFS010000052.1:0-9609 GCA_964491215.1 uncultured Proteiniphilum sp. | reverse complement strand
CCAAAGAATCCACGGTGAGCGGAGAGTGGCGAAGGGTGTGGCGACTTAAGAATTAGATGCCTCTTCGTATCAATCCCCTCCCCTTTTCGTTGTGCATAAGCACCCCAAAGGATAAAAACCAGGTGCTCCCTTTCAGTTGCCAGTCGGTGAATCACTGAATCGGTAAATTGCTCCCATCCTTTTCCCTGGTGTGATCCCGCCCTGTTAGCCTGTACTGTCAGGGTAGCATTGAGCAGGAGCACCCCCTGTCGAGCCCACTCTTCCAGGTTGCCCGAAGCAGCAGGTGGTTTGCCAAGATCATTCTGCAGCTCCTTGTAGATATTTTGCAGGGAGGGAGGCAACCTTACTCCCTCACGCACGGAGAAACAGAGTCCATGAGCCTGTCCCGGCTGGTGATAGGGATCCTGTCCCACGATCACCACCTTCACCCTGTGGAATGGACAGTTGTCGAACGCACTGAAGATCAGTTTTGCCGGCGGATAGACCGTAGTGGTGTGGTATGCATCACGCACAAAACGGGTCAGTTCTCCAAAATAAGACTGTGCAAACTCATCCTTCAACACTTTCTTCCAGCTCTCCTCAATTTTCACATCCATGTCATACGGTTTAGTGCTGGCGAAAATACAAAATCCTTTTCAGTTTAAAAAAGAAAAATCCCTCTCCGATGGAGAGAGATTTCAAAATCCTAACTCTGTCTGCATTATCAGATGAGGAACACCCCCTGCTCTCTTGCTTCCTCACGCATCTCACGGGGCCAGAGGCTTGCCTGGATCTCACCGATGTGTGCCTTGCGCAGGTAATACATGCAGAGGCGCGACTGGCCGATGCCACCCCCGATGGAGAGTGGCAGTTCATTGTTCATCAGTCGTCGGTGAAAGTAAAGCGAGAGACGTTCCTCCTTACCGCGTGCCTTGAGCTGGTATGCCAGAGCAGCGGCATCAACCCGTATCCCCATGGAGGAGAGCTCCACAGATTTTTTCAGTACCGGGTTCCAGACCAGCAGATCACCATTCAGTCCGGGGTAACCGTCATCTCCAATTGTGCTCCAGTCGTCATAATCGGGTGCACGGCCGTCGTGTGGTTCGCTGTTGCTCAGGGGGGCGCCAATCCCGATGATGAAGACCGCCCCAAATTCATTCGTGATGGCATCCTCCCGCTCCTTGGCATCAAAGGTCGGATAGCGTTGCAGCAGCTCCTCAGCATGGATAAAGGTGATCTCAGAGGGCAGTTGTGGTATGATGGAGGGAAAGAGCTCGTAAACCAGGTACTCGGTACGCAGCATAGCGGCATATATTCTTCTGACAACGTTCTTGAGGAACTCAACCTTTCGGTCCTTCTCATTGATCACCAGTTCCCAGTCCCATTGATCCACATATAGTGAATGCAGGTTGTCCAGCTCTTCATCGGCCCGGATGGCATTCATATCGGTGTAGATACCAAACCCCTCTTCAATCTCGTAGTCAGCCAGCGTCAACCGTTTCCATTTGGCCAGCGAGTGTACGATCTCCGCCTGTTTGTCGCCCATATCCCTGATGGGAAAACGAACCGGTCGTTCCACACCATTCAGGTCGTCGTTGATACCGGTGCCACTCTCCACGAATAGCGGGGCGGTCACCCTGCGCAGACGTAACTCGGATGAGAGATTGACCTGGAAGAAATCTTTGATACTCTTTATTCCCAGCTCAGTCTGTTTGAGGTTCAACAGCGGCAGGTAGCTGTCCGGAACATGTAATTTTGACATAGAGTCTATCTGTTATGAATCAATTTGAATCAACAAAGATAGGTAAAATGTTCATTTTGTCAAAAGAAATCGGGAATAAAAGTACAATTTGATATATTTGAATAAAAACATCAATCTTTTATGGTGATAAATGACTGATTGGTTATCATTTTCATCATCACGATGTTTCCATTGCTCCCACCAGATCGTTCACTGAAGCGATGTTGTGTCGCAGCAGGTACTCCTCAATGCCCTCCACAATCTTCACCGATGCAGCGGGATCGATGAAGTTGCAGGTACCCACCTGGATGGCTGTTGCACCAGCCAGGATGAACTCGATGGCATCCTGCCAGTTGCAGATGCCTCCCATGCCGATCACAGGTATGGAGACAGCATGAAAGACCTGCCAGACCATTCGAAGTGCAATGGGTTTAATGCAGGGGCCTGAGAGTCCCCCGGTTACGGTAGAGAGCTTCGGACGTCTGCTCTCGGCATCGATGGCCATTCCCAGGAAAGTGTTTACCAGTGATACCGAATCGGCTCCCTCAGCCTCCACAGAGCGGGCAATTTCAGCAATGTCAGTCACGTTGGGTGATAGCTTGACGATCAGCGTGCCGGGATAAACCTCGCGTACCGCCCTGGTAACCTGGGCCGCTGAGGCACAGGAGGTGCCGAAGGCCATGCCGCCCTCCTTCACGTTGGGACAGGAGATGTTGAGTTCGATGGCAGGGATCTTCTCCAATCCGACCAGCTTCTCTGTGCAAGCCACATAATCTTCCACTGTGGACCCTGAAACGTTGACGATCATATGGGTGTCGTATTCACTTATTTCAGGGTAGATATGCTCCACAAAATAATCGACGCCCTTGTTTTGGAGGCCCACCGCGTTGAGCATGCCGGAGGGTGTCTCCGCCATCCTGGGGTAGTCGTTCCCCTGTCGCGGCTCCAGGGTGGTACCTTTCACGAAAATACCACCTAACTGCCCCAGCTCCATGAAATCGGTATATTCGGTACCGTAGCCGAACGTACCGGATGCGGTCATCACCGGGTTGCGTAGCCGCATGCCGCCAATTGTCACTTCTAATCCAGCCATGTCAGTTCATTTATATCAAATACAGGTCCCTCGGTACAGGCACAGAGGTTACCCCTTGTGGTCTTTTCCACGCAGCAGAGGCAGGCACCGAATCCGCAAGCCATCAGGTTCTCGAGTGATGCCTCACAGCCGATATCCCTCTCATGTGCATAGCGCGCCACCGCCACCATCATCGGTTTTGGACCGCAGGTGAAGATAAAATCATATGTTTTACGCTGCAACAGCGAGTGATGGGTCACGAAGCCTCTCTCGCCGAGTGAACCATCTTCGGTAGTGCAGTAGAGTGCACCATACTGTTCAAAATCGGATCGTTGCAGGATATTTTTTTCGGAGGCTCCTCCCAGCAGGAAATCACAGGCAATGCCCTTCTCATGAAGCATCTTTCCCAGGAACAGGAGCGGAGCCGTCCCCACGCCGCCACCCACCAGCAGGTAATTACCCTGTTTGGCTGGAATCGTGAAGCTCTTTCCCATTGGCAGAAGCATGTTGAGTCTTTCACCAGTTCTCATCTCACAGATCTTGCGGGTACCTTCACCCACAGCCTGTACCAGGAGCCATATGTCGTTCTATTCCGGATCTGTATTGTTGATAGATATCGGTCTTCTCAGGAAGGTGTGCTGTGCATTCTCCACCAGGATCTGCACAAACTGGCCCGGAAGCATCTCCGGTAGTTGCTCGTTGCTACAGGGAGCAACCTTTAGCAGATGGTTCTGATCATTCAGTTGTTCATTTGAGCGAACGGTGAAATCGAGTTGTCTCATCGGAATCATTTCTTTGTTCACCACAAAAGTACATCATAAATTCCAGATATGACGAATGGAATTTAAATTTGGGAATAACCCATAATATCAAATAACAGATGTGGCAGAGATGCAGATACAGGTGCTATGATCCTATTGGTACGGTGGTACAAATGTTTCGAAAGTGTTGTCGTTGTAATATATGATTATCTGCGTGATTTTTTTTTCAAACATTTTTTGCGATGTAACCCTCTTTCCATCAACATCTTTAACCACTTCTGGATGCTCTTTAAAGGCTGTTTCCTGCCCTTTTTCGGTTTGTTCTCCACTCACTGTCTGTTTCGGCTCACCCTGATTGAATAAATCGGGCTCTTTCTCAATTGTATCGGGATCGACACCCTCTTTGTAGATGTAACCGGTACCATTTAGCAGCCACTCCGGATTGATGTAGTCCATTTCACCCAGAATCTTAGTCACTACGTCCAGGCTCGGATTATTCCTGCCATTCAGGATATGAGAGATGACTGCACGGTTGATCTGCAGTCTGTCTGCAAACCGAGTGGGTGTCAGATGCTCGATTTCCATGATTTGTTTGATGCGATCTTTCATAGCTTCTATCTGTCGGGTTGAATGAATATTTATACACAGCGACAAGCGGTTCACAAATGTATAAATTATAATTTACAAATAAAGAAGAATGTTTGATGGAAATGTAGTTTACATTTATAATCGATATGGTAACATTTGTGCCTGTCAAGATAGATTTGTTTAATATACAATTGAAAATAGGTGTAATTAAAACTTTACTATTTTTATATATACAGCTGATATATAACATTATACTTCAAATAATAATCTATATTTTAACACAATTGTCGGAGTTATGTGGCAACTTCTCGCTTAAATCTCATTTATTACTTATCATAATATTGATATATGATTCATATGATGTTTAATATAGATAAACCGTAGATTGTTTCTTAAGTTGTTAAACGAATGAATTAAGAAATGTATCGTAATACGGATCAGTTGCCACCAAGCTGCGATACAAATACACATCACCAGATATGAAACATTTGTATCAACCATTTCTTCATCTATCCACTTTTCAGGATGAGTAATTATGGAATTGTTGTTGCATAGATATCCTGACAATGGCTTCCATGAGTAGGTAGCCACTCCTGTTTCAGTAGTTGTACTCATCCAAATCAGTTCAATTGCTGCTGGAGGGCTTCTTTACCGGCCTACCACTGTAAGTTATTCATTTTTTCTGCTCCTGTGCATTCAAAAAACGTCTATCCACATGATATCCTGTCTATTACAGTGATTATTTTCTGTTTCATTTTTAGCATCAAAAAAATGAAGAGTCTGCTGAACCGTTCAGGAGCAACGTTTGTTTATACAACAAGGATGATCTGGTGATGCTGCGGGACTCTTTCCCCACGACGAATCAGATTATGGAATCATTAAAAAATAATGTATGGATAAGAGATGGATCAGTGTGATGATCATGGGTCTTTTGATGATCACCACCCTGGGGTGTAATGGTCAGAACAAACAGGGTCAGGCAGCTAAAAAGGAAGCAGTGGAAAAATCGAACAGAGAGAGATCTGTTGCCTCTCTTACATTGCATGACTTCATAGTTAAAGATATCGAAGGGAATGAGTTCGACCTGGCCACCCTGAAAGGGAAAAAGGTATTGGTTGTGAATGTAGCTTCCCGCTGCGGGTTAACACCCCAGTATGAAGAGCTGCAGAAGCTCTACAGCATCTATCAGGATAACGGTTTCACAGTCATCGGCTTCCCGGCCAACAACTTCAACAATCAGGAACCCGGCACGAATCAGGAGATTAAGGAGTTCTGCACCGGCAATTATGGTGTCACCTTCCCCATGATGGACAAGATCAGTGTGAAAGGAGATGATATTGCTCCGCTCTACCGTTGGCTTACCCAAAAGGCAGAAAACGGAGTGATGGATAATGAGGTGACCTGGAATTTTCAGAAGTTCATGATCGATGAGCAGGGCCAACTGGTCGATGTTGTGATGCCCGGGGAAAGTCCCCTGAGCGACAAGATTGTTGACTGGATCAGGCAGGATTAGTGCATAATGCGGTAGACCAGTTCGCGCAACAGTTCATGCTGAGAGGCTGAAACGTTGTCCACCCCTTTTGAGCCGGCATCGAAGCGCCGCAGGTCGGAGATGATCTCCATCACCTTAACCGCGCTATAGTGCCTGAGGCCGGTCATATAATCACGTGCAAAATAGGAGCTTCTGATCTGTAGTGCTGCCATCACCGACTGTTCATCCCTGCGGGGGAGCCAATAGCACTCCAGCAGGTTGCTGAAGTAGTTGAAGAGTATGGCTACTGTTGCCATCATCGGGTATTCCTTCGGGTTTTTGCCGAAGTGGTCCACGATGCGGTTTGCCATTAGCAGATCTTTACGAATGATCGCTTTCTGCAGCTCAAAGCTATTGAAATCCTTGCTGATACCCACGTTCTGTTCAACCAGTTCCGCCGTCACCCTTTTGATTCCATCCGGGAGTGATACCACCAGCTTCTCCAGCTGGGGGATCAGCTTGCTGATGTCATTACCCACGTAATCAGTAAGCATCTGCGCCGACTTCTCATCGATGGTGATTGAATGTTCCCTGAACCAGGAGATAATGAAAGGAGGTATCTGGTTGTCGTACAGCTTTCTCGATTCAAAAACCACCCCAACCTTATCTATGTTTTTCACAACTGCCTTCCGTTTGTCTACTCTGCCGTGGCGGTAGTTTATCACCAGCACTGTCGAGGGCATCGGGTTGCTGACATAATGATCAAGCTCTTCGAACTGTGGAAGATTTTGTGCCTCTTTCAGTACAATCAGCTGACGGTCAGCCATCATCGGGTAGCGGCGTGCCGATGAGATAATGTTGTGTACGTCGGAGTCCACCCCATAGAAAGTAAGCATGTTAAAATCCTTCTCCGTTTCGGTGAGCACCTTTTCTTCAAGCAGGTCGGTGAGCCGGTCAATGAAGTAGCCCTCGTCGCCCATCAGCAGGTATACCGGTTTGAAACGTCCCTGCTGGATATCAGTGCTGACGGCCTCGTAGCTGTTTTTAGTAGATGCTGCCATTATTCACGATTGTTGTTACCAGTCGAAGCGCAGATGCTTGATGGTGGATCCGTTGTTCATGATGGAGGATAGCGACTTGATGCCAATCTTCACATGCTCTTCCACGAAGTTCTCAGTGACAATCTGGTCACTCTTTTCGGTTTTCACCCCTGTGGAGATCAGCGGCTGGTCGGAGACCAGTAACAGCGCCCCGGTGGAGATGTGGTTGGCAAAGCCGCAAGTGAAGAGCGTGGCGGTCTCCATATCTACCGCCAGGGCACGCACCTGTCTGAGATAGCCTTTGAAGTCATCATCATACTCCCACACCCTGCGGTTAGTGGTATAGACAGTCCCGGTCCAGTAGTCCCTTCCAAAGTCACGAACGTTGGAGGAGACAGCACGCAGCAGGCTGAAAGCAGGCAGGGAGGGCACCTCGGGAGGAAAGTAATCGTTGGAGGTCCCTTCGCCCCGTATGGCGGCAATCGGCAGGATGTAATCCCCCAGTTCGCTACGTGCTTTCAGGCCGCCGCACTTGCCCAGGAAGAGTACTGCCGTGGGCTTCACAGCGCTTAGCAGGTCCATCACCGTGGCAGCGTTGGCACTTCCCATGCCGAAGTTGATGATGGTGATACCCTCTGCGGAAGCGTTGGGCATGTTGGCATCGGCTCCCACCACCGGCACGTCGAAATGTCTGGCGAAAATCTCAACATACTTCTGGAAGTTGGTCAGCAGGATAAACCCTGTGAAATCGGCCAATGTTCTTTTGGTATACCTGGGAAGCCAGTTCTCAACGATTTCTTGTTTCGTTCTCATAAAAAAGCGCTATTTTTGTTCTGTGTGAACCCTGTTCTCCAAACAAAGATACAATATGTACCCGTTAAACTTACCATCCTTTGAAGCAAAAATCCGTAAAAAGAGCGAGATGCAGGAGATTTTTGATCCCCTGCGGAGGAGGTATGTGGCGCTGACACCGGAGGAGTGGGTTCGACAGCATTTTGTGCACTACCTGGTAAATGAGAAAGGTTATCCGGCATCACGCATCGCCAACGAAGCCGCCATACGGCTCAATTCGCTCTCACGCCGGTGCGATACGGTGATTTACAACAAACAGCTGGAGCCGCTGATGATCCTTGAGTACAAGGAACCGAGGGTGGAAATCACTCAGCAGGTGTTCGACCAGGTAGCGCGTTACAACAGTGTGCTGCGAGTACCCTATATCGTAGTATCCAACGGCATCAGCCACTTTTGTTACCGGATCAATTACACTACACAGGAATACCGCTTCCTGACCGATATCCCCTTGTATAATGAGTTGTAAGCTGTAGGCTATAGGTTGTTTGCTTTTTAACCAAATAACTAATAGGATTCTTTTTCTGAGGGGAAATCAGCCGTTTTAACGTCTTTGACGTACTGTTGGACAGCAAGGGTTATCTCATCGAACAAATTGGCGTAGCGGCGTAGGAAACGTGGCGAGAAACCCTTGTTCAGCCCTAGCATGTCGTGCATCACGAGCACCTGTCCATCCACCTCGGGGCCGGCACCGATGCCGATGACCGGGATGGTCAGTTCCTCAGCGACCGTTTTTGCCAGTTGCGAGGGTATCTTCTCCAACACCAGGGAGCAACATCCAGCCTCCTGCAGCAGGTGGGCATCATCCACCAGGCGCGCAGCTTCTGCCTCCTCTTCCGCACGAACGGCGTAAGTGCCGTATTTGTTGATTGACTGGGGCATCAGTCCCAAGTGACCCATGATTGGGATGCCTGCGCTCAGAATCAGCTTTACCGATTCCATGATCTCCTTTCCCCCTTCCAGCTTGAGACAGTCGGCCCCGGTCTCCTTCATGATGCGCACCGCGTTGGACACCGCCTCACGTGGATTGCCCTGGTAGCTGCCGAAAGGCATATCAATCACCACCATGGCTCTCTTAACGCCGTTCATCACTGCCTTACCGTGGTAGATCATTTGATCCACGGTCATGGGAAGCGTGGTGGTGTTTCCCACCATCACGTTCGATGCCGAGTCACCCACCAGGATCACATCCATCCCGGCCTGGTCGATCACCGTCGCCATGGAAAAGTCGTAAGCGGTGAGCATCGATATTTTCTCTCCCCGCTGTTTCATTTCCAGCAGGCGGTGCGTGGTTACTTTTCTTTTGTCGCCGGCTGACAAATATCCTTTTTGCTGTTCCATAGAGGCTGATTTTAAAATTGATTTTGAGATGCAAATGTACGATATTTATGCCATTCCAAAAAAGAAAGCCGGGAGATAAACTCCCGGCTCCCTTTATATTTCAGTAGAATTTTTCAGAACTTGTAACCCAATGTGATCAATCCCTTCACAGAGCTGTTCTTCAGCTTGAAAGGAGAGGCATCAACTGTCAGTGTTGGTCCATCATAATAGTTGGGGAAGGGATAGAGATCGTCGGTCTGACTGCTGTATACCACGGCCATATCGAGGAAGAAGTTCCTGTTAAAGCGATAACCAAGCCCCCCGGTCAGGTATTTGGTATCACCCTCGATACGGTGGATGGTGTTTGAACCGGCAATGGCTGCATCGCCGAACTTGACCAGATCACTATCGTAGGGGTTCTGCACCCAGGCATAGCCCAGGCGGCCGGAGAACTGCTGGGTGAAGCGATACTCCATACCGGCACGTATGGTCGACGCCGGCCGGAAATCCATCGATATATATTCGTTGTCGGTAGCATACCAATCCTCTTCCTCGTAGGCTCCAGAGGGAACAGACAACTTCATTTTCGAGTAATCGGTCATCTCGTAGTCGAGGCTGGCAATAAAACGACCTCCCAGCACCGTGGCAATGCTGGCCACCAGCTTGCCGGGCGTTTTCAGGTCGTAGTCGTTGAGAAAAGAGTTGGAATTGGTAATATCAGGTACATAATTCGGATCTGTCACATATGCTCCCATATCATCGTCGATCTGCGCTTCATAGGTCTCGGT
>CAZBFS010000051.1:0-9637 GCA_964491215.1 uncultured Proteiniphilum sp. | reverse complement strand
CAGTCTGAGGGCAATGCATTCACCAATACCTCTTGTTGCTCCTGTTATCAAGGCTATCTTTCCCTTCAATTCCATATTGTATAACATAACTATTGATAGACTAAGGTACAAATTCCCCACCATCATGAGTCGTATCTTTAACATAAGTATGTGTCACAAAACAAATATATTAAAATTTCAAAAAGATTTAATCATTTGATTTAATCATTTGTTTAATTCAAAATTGTTGCTTACTTTTGGGGCATCATCAGAAAAATTAAGACAATGGAACCGATCACAACCGAAGAGAAAATCATCCGGGCAGCCGACAAGATATTTACCCAGAAGGGATACGCCGCCACACGCACCAGGGAGATAGCCGAGGAGGCGGGTACCAACCTGGCTTTGTTGAACTACTACTTCGGCAGTAAGCAAAACCTGTTCAGAAATGTGGTGAAGCAGAAGCTGAAAATGCTGCTGAATGCAATTGACCCGATTGCATCAGACAAGACCATACCGGTAGTTGAGAAGGTGAGAAAAATATCGGAAAAATATACACAGCTCATGCTCGAAAATGAGGAGCTTCCTCTCTTCATCCTCAACGAGTGGTCTGCCAACAAGAATCTTTTCACTGATCTCATCCGGGAGACGCGTCAGCATGCTGAACCGGTCATCAGGAAACAATTAAGTGAGAATGGCATGGATATCACGGTAGAGGATCTGATCGTCAACACGCTGGGTATGATTCTCTTTCCATTTATTGCCAAGCCGTTGATCCTCTCGTCGGGACTGGTAGAGGAGAATCAGTTTGCAGCGTTCGTGACGGAACGAAAAGAGAAGATACCGGAATGGATTATTTCAATCATCAACAAACAGATACAATGATCAGACAACTCAGATTACTGGCAGTCGTGACACTGATGTGCACCTGCTCTTTGTCGGCACCGGCACAGACGATCACACTCGATGAGATACAGCAAAAAGCTTCATCGCACTACCCAGCCATCGCCCGGTATGAGATCATCGAGAAAAGTAAACAGTTTGACCTGGCCAATGCCTCGAAGGCCTACCTGCCGCAGGGCACCCTGAGTGCACAGGCCACCTGGCAGAGCGATGTAACCCGGTTCGACCTGGAGTTACCGGAAGGGATGCCCCCCCTGGAGATACCGGTACCGGATCAGGACCAGTACCGCGTGGTGGCGGAGCTGAACCAGCTGATCTGGGACGGTGGTGCTCTATCAGCCCGCAAAAAGAGCCTGGAAGCGGGTGCAGTGGTTGAGAATAAACAGCTGGAGGCAGAGATCTATGCCCTGCGGGAGCGGGTGAACAACCTATTTTTCGGCATTCTGCTGATGCAGGAGAGCCTCCGGCAGCAGGAGATACTGGAGAAGGAGCTACAACGCAACTACAACAATGTGGAGAGCTACATGCAAAACGGGTTGGCCAACGAGGCTGATCTGAGTACGGTAAAGGTGGAGCAGCTAAAGGCGGGACAACAACGTATCAGCCTGGAATCGTCGCTGGAAGCCTACCTGAAGATGTTGTCGGTACTGGCTGGCGATTCGCTCCATGCCGGGATGACCTTCCTGAAACCGGAGACGGAGATGGAGCCGATAACACCGGTGATCAGCCGTCCCGAGTTGCAGCTGTTCAGCGCGCAGGAGCAGGCGATCGAGTCGCAACTACAAATGATGAAAGCGGGTAAGATGCCGAAGCTGGGTGCCTTTGTCCAGGGGGGGTACGGCAAGCCGGGCCTCAACATGTTCGACAACCAGTTCTCACCTTACTTTCTGGGAGGGGTACGTCTCACCTGGAACATCGGCTCCCTCTACACATGGAAGAATGAACAGCAGCAGATGGATCTGCAGAAGCAGGCGGTGGCGATCCAGCGGGAGACCTTCCTGCACAACCTATCCGTTCAGATCCCCCAGCAGCAGATGGAGATCGAAAAGTTCCGGAAGACGATGCAGGACGACGAGGAGATCATCCGCCATCAGACCCTGATCCGCAAAGCGGCCGAGGTGAAGGTGGAGAACGGCACCATGAGCGTCTCGGAGCTGATGCAGGCGATCAACGCCGAGGAGGCGGCCAAACGGGCAAAGTCGCTTCATGAGATCCGGTACCTCCTGTCGCTCTACACATTGAAACATACGACGAATGAGTGAGCCTTCAGCGATCAGCAATCAGCAATCAGCCTTTCAGCCTTACGGAATCTCCGCTTCACAGCGGTCAGCGATCTGCTATTCAAATAAGAGCCTGCTTTAAAAAGTACAAAATGAAAGAAGGTATTTTTGTAAAAAATTGATTATCAATCTATATTTTTGCTTATTTTCAAAAAAAAAGACTTATTCAAGTGGACTCAAATAATTATTAATAGATAAAATATGAAACCTATTCGTTTACTAACAACATTGTCCTGCATCCTTCTTCTGCCCTCCTGTGGAGAGAGCAATGGCGACTATGACGCAACCGGGTCGTTTGAGGCAACCGAGGTGATTGTCTCCGCAGAAGCCAACGGTCGCATCCTGTCACTGAACGTGCAGGAAGGAGCACAACTCACAGAGGGTGAGATGGTAGGGGCGATCGACAGCACCCAGCTCTACCTCCGCAAGATGAGCCTTCTCTCCAGTGCGAAGGGGGTGCGTGCCCGCAGACCCGATATCGACACTCAGACAGCTGCCATCCGGGAACAGATCAAAACCCTGGAACGGGAGAAGGAGCGGGTGGAGCGCCTGATCGCAGCCAATGCGGGCAACCGGAAGCAGCTGGATGACATCACCTCTCAGATAGAGGTCCTGCGGCAGCAGCTCTCTGCACAAACATCCACCCTGCAGAAGAGCAGTGAACAGATTACGGCAGAGAGCTCCAGCGTAGATATTCAGATCGCCCAGCTGGATAATCAACTGGAGAAGACGCGGATCACCTCCCCCATCACCGGCACGGTGCTGAACCGCTTTGCTGAGGCAGGGGAGCTGGCATCCATGGGCATGCCTCTCTTCAAGATCGCTGATACATCTACGCTCTTCCTGCGGGCCTACGTGACCAACGACCAGCTGTCAGGGATACGGCTGAACGACAGCGTGACGGTACGGGTGGACGACGGCAGGGGCGGTATGAACAGTTATCCCGGCCGTATCAGCTGGATATCGGACAAGTCGGAGTTCACACCCAAGACCATACAGACCAAGAATGAACGAGCCAACCTGGTCTATGCCCTGAAGATAGCCGTGACAAACGACGGTTACCTGAAAATCGGCATGTACGGGGAGGTGAAACTGTGAACAGATGGTAGAGGTAACTGATCTTCGCAAGCGTTATGGCAGGCAGGGCAGGACCCTCGCCCTGGACGGCATCTCCTTCACCGCAGGTGAGGGGGAGATATTCGGTGTGATCGGTCCCGACGGTGCCGGCAAGTCGACCCTCTTCCGGATCCTGGCCTCACTCATCCTGCCCGACAGCGGCAAGGCACGACTGAACGGTCACGACGTGGTGACGGATTATCAAAAGATACGACAGATCATCGGCTACATGCCGGAGCGTTTCTCCCTCTATCAGGACCTGAGCGTGGAGGAGAACCTGCAGTTCTTCGCCACCCTCTTCCATACCACCATCAAGGAGAACTACCACCTGATCAGTGATATCTACCGGCAGATCGAACCCTTTAAAAAACGTCGTGCCGGCGCCCTCTCAGGTGGGATGAAACAGAAGCTGGCACTGAGCTGCGCACTGATTCACAAGCCTGAGATACTGATCCTGGACGAGCCAACCACAGGCGTGGATCCCGTTTCCAGGAAGGAGTTCTGGGACATGCTACATCGACTGAAAGAGCAGGGGATCATCATACTGGTCTCCACGGCCTACATGGATGAGGCGAGCCAGTGCTCGCGCATCGCACTGATGCAGGGGGGATCCTTCATCGCCACCGACACACCACAGGGCATCATTGACAGCTACAGCGAGATCCTCTGGTCGGTAAAAGGAAGCCGCATCACTGCACTGCTGGCCACACTGCGGCAACACCCAGGCGTGAAGAGCTGTTTCGCATTTGGTGAGCGGCTGCACATCACCGTCAGTGAGGGGCTTCACCCGGAAGTATTGAGGCAGGAGCTGGTCGGTCAGGGCTTTGATAATCTGCGCATCGCACCCATCACACCAACGATAGAGGATTGTTTCATGGCAATAGATACACAGTAGATGAAAAAGAAAGTAATAGCGGTTTCAGGCCTGACCAAGCGCTTCGGTCACTTCACCGCAGTCGACCATATTACGTTCGACGTGGAGGAGGGGGAGATCTTCGGCTTCCTGGGTGCCAACGGCGCCGGTAAGACCACCGCCATGCAGATGCTCTGCGGCATCAGCAAGCCCACTTCGGGCAGCGGAACCGTGGCCGGCTTCGACATCATCCGGGAGAATGAACAGATCAAGCGCAACATCGGCTACATGAGCCAGCGCTTCTCGCTCTACGAGGACCTGAAGGTGTGGGAGAACATCCGCCTCTTTGGCGGCATCTACGGCCTTTCGGACAAGGTGATCGAGAGAAAGACGGATGAGCTGCTGGAAAGACTCGATTTCCGCGAAGAGCGCTCCACCCTGGTGAAATACCTGCCACTGGGGTGGAAGCAGAAGCTCGCCTTCTCGGTAGCCATCTTCCATGATCCCGGCATCGTCTTCCTCGATGAGCCGACGGGCGGCGTCGACCCGGCCATGCGACGGCAGTTCTGGGAGATGATCTATGAGGCAGCCGACCGTGGCATCACGGTTTTCGTCACCACCCACTATATGGACGAGGCGGAGTACTGCAACCGGGTATCAATCATGGTGGATGGCCGCATCGATGCACTGGACACACCCGGAGCGCTGCGCAGCCAGTACCATGCCACCTCCATGGATGAGGTGTTCCGGCAGCTGGCACGCAGAGCAAGAAGAAACGAATAGAGAAAACTGAGGGGCACTGTACAACAAACGTCACCCGACTCACACAAACCATCTGTAAGATGAAACAACTGATCGCATTTGTACAAAAAGAGTTCTACCATATCTTCCGCGATAACCGGACGCTGCTGGTGATCCTGGGGATGCCGGTGGTACAGATCCTGCTGTTTGGCTTCGCCATCAACATGGAGGTGCAGGATATCCGCGTGGCGCTCTTCGCCCCCACCCCCGACGCCTTCACACAAGATGTCACGGAGAAGATCCGGCAAAACGGATATTTCAATTACCAGGGCAACATGCAAACCATGCAGGAGGTGGAGGAGTCGATGCGGAAGGGTAAACTCGACCTGGCGGTGGTCTTCCCACCCCATTTCCAGAGGGAGATGCTCCACTCCGGCGAGGGGGTAGTGCAGCTGATCACCAGTAGTGCAGACCCCAATAGGGGATCGATCGCCTCGACCTACGCTACCGCGATCATCTCGCAATACCGGATGGAGCAGACAGGGGCGGCGGATATCCCCTTTCAGATCAGCACGGAGAACAGGATGATCTACAATCCAAGGATGAAATCAGCCTACATGTTCGTGCCGGGGATCATGGGACTGGTGCTGATGATCATCTCCACCATCATGACATCGGTATCGATCATACGCGAAAAAGAGCGAGGCACCATGGAGGTGTTGCTGGCCTCACCACTGAAACAGGCCACCATGATCGTGGCAAAGACCATCCCCTACCTGATCATCTCACTGCTGAACCTGATCTCCATTCTGCTGCTGAGCTACTTCGTGCTGGATGTACCCATCCGGGGCAGCCTGCTGCTGCTGACACTCCTCTCACTCCTCTACATCTTCCTCTCGCTCTCATACGGGCTCACCATCTCTACGCTGGTGCAGAAGCAGATCAATGCGGTGATTGTCTCGGCGATGACCGTGATGATTCCGGTGCTGATGCTCTCGGGGATGATATTCCCAATCAACAACATGCCACCTGCATTGCAGTACCTCTCCCTGGTGGTGCCTGCACGCTGGTTCATCGACGCGGTGCGGAAGGTGATGATCCAGGGACTCGGCATCTCGATGGTATGGCAGGAGATGGTGATACTGACCGGTATGATCCTGCTACTGTTGACGGTCACGATTGTCAAAACGAAAAAACGACTGGAATGATTATTCCTTCATGGTTAATAAGTTAGCACGTTAGTATGTTAGTACGTTAGTATGTCTGATAAGTTAATAGAATAGAAAAGAAAAGCTGAATGCTGATAGCTGACAGCTGAATGCTAAAAATATGAACACCCTGAAATTTTTGATCGAGAAAGAGTTCAAGCAGATGTTCCGGAACAAGTTGATCCCACGGCTCATCGTAATGTATCCCGTCATGGTGATGCTGGTCTTCCCCTGGGCCATCAGCTTTGAGATCAGGAATATCCGCATCGACGTGGTAGATCACAGCCTGAGCAGCTACTCACGGCGGCTGACCAACAAAGTGGCGGCATCGCGCTATTTCATCCTGCATGACACCCCACCCGATTATCAGACCGCCATGCGAAACATGGAGATGGGTGAGACCGACATGATCCTGGAGATCCCGGCATCGTTCGACAGGGAGATGGTCAAGAGCCGCTCCTCGGCAGTGAGCATCGCGGTCAACTCGGTGAATGGCACGCAGGGATTGCTGGGGAGCAACTACATCACGCAGATCATGAACGAGTTCTCCGCTACCCTGCGGGGTGAGCTGATGCACACCCTGCCTCCCACCTCAAGGGCAGCGATGATGCGCATGCCAAAACTGGATATCGTGACACAGTATAAGTTCAACCCCACGCTGGACTATAAGAACTTCATGATCCCCGGCTTCATGGTGCTGCTGATGACGCTGATCTGCGGCATCCTGCCGGCGCTGAACATCGTCTCCGAGAAGGAGACCGGCACCATCAACCAGATCAACGTCACACCGGTGAGCAAGAGCAGCTTCATCCTGGCCAAGCTGATTCCCTTCTGGGTGGTGGGCATCGTCATCCTGGCCATTGCCGTCACCCTCGCCTACCTGATCTATGGTCTCTGGCCGGCAAGCGGCATCCTCCCGGTCTTCCTGTCGGGCATCGTTTTCATCTTCTCGGTATCGGGCATGGGGATCATCATCTCCAACTATTCCGACAACATGCAACAGGCCAGCTTCCTGGTGATGTTCTTTATCCTGGTCATCATCCTGTTGAGTGGCATGTTCACCCCGGTATCGAGCATGCCGGCATGGGCACAGCTTGTCGCCGCGGCAAACCCCTTCACCTACCTCACCAAATCGTTGCGTATGCTCTACCTGAATGGCAGCACCCTGGCGGATGTGTGGGGTAACCTGTTGATGCTGGGACTCTTCGCCCTGATCCTGAATGGCTGGGCCATCCTCAGCTACCGGAAGAGAGGATAAATACAGATCAGTCAAAACGTAACTCTTCAAAGTGAATTGAACTCGAAAAAGCTTTTTTTACTGTTCAATTCCACGGTGATCTCATCGGATCAGGAAAAACAGAGAGCCGACAGCGGTCAGTACCCACAGAGTGACGCCCAGGGTGAAACTACGGGGTCCGGACTGTTTGATCTCACCCAGGGTGATATTTGATCCGATCAGAAAAAGTGCGATCACCATCCCACGCTTGCCTAACCAGCTGAAATGATCGTAACTGGCATGCAGCTCAGGGAAGAAATTGGCAAAGAGAATCGCGAAGAGGAAGAGGGCTACTGCGTTCAGCACGAAGACGACGACCAGTGCGAATGAGTTCTGGTAGCTCTTGCTGTTCAGGATGGGGGCAACCGCCGCGATGGCACTCCCCCCACAGATGGCCGTACCGGTCGCAATCAACAGTGTGATGTTCTTCTCAACCCTGAAAAGTTTGCCCAGCAGGATGCCAAGGATCATCACCGATACAACGGAGATGGCCGTAGCCACAAAACCGGTTTTTGAGGCGGTGATCACTTCACTCAGGCTCATCCCGAAACCCATCAGCACGATGGAGAGTTGAAGTACCGGTGAGGTGATGCGATGAATTGTGGCATGCCTGATACCGAGCAGAGAGAGGGTCAATCCGGCCAGGAGGGCTATTGCTGGCGACATAAAGGGTAGAAAACAGAGAAATATCACAAAGTGATAGAACCTGTTACAGATTCAGCAGGAATTGTTCAAATAGCTCTGTCTGCCGGCTTTTGTGTCCGGTTTTGTGTGCGATGCGAAATGTACGGGGAAAGGTGATACCGGTTACCTGCAGCTTGACAAGCGTTTTGAGGTACAACTCGTTCCGGACCGCTTTCTCGGAGATGATAGCCAGCCCGTTGAAGTCGAGCAGGAAGTTCTTGATCGACTCGGTACTGCCCAGGTGAATCAGTGTGTTGAGATCCTCAAAGCGAACCTGGTGATGTGTGAGAAGTTGTCGGATCACCTCCAGCGTGCCGGAGCCCTCTTCCCGCAACACCAGCGGTATCTGCAACAAATCCTCTTTCTCAATCGTAGCCCGTTCCGCATAGAGGCTGCTCTTGCCTGTCACCACAATCAATTCATCGTGCAGGAAATCACGGTAGCGGATACCCGTCTGTGAGGAGAGGTTTTCCACCAGGGCCAGATCAATGCGGTTGTCGAGCAGCAGCTGTTCCATCTCGAACGAATTGCCGTTCATCAGAAGCAGCCGGATGTGGGGATAGCGCTTGTGAAAGGAGGCCATAACCCGGGGGATCACATACTGGGCGATGGTGGAGCTGGCACCGACTCGTATCTCACCCGCCTGCGCATTGTGCAGCTCCCCCATCTCAAAATCGAGGTTGCGGTAGTGCCGTGCAATCTCCTTGAATGCGTGGTACACCTTCTCCCCTGCACCGGTGAGGTAGATGCGGTTGCCTTTTCGTTCAAACAGGCTGGCATCGTAACGTTGTTCCAGCTCTTTGATATGCCGCGAGACGGCAGGCTGACTGATGTGCAATGCCTCTGCCGCCTTCGAAAAGCTCAGATGCTCTGCTACTGAAAGAAAGACGCTATCCCTGTAATCCATCTTGACAATTTACATATTGTGCTCCAAAAATCTTCTCAACGCCTGCATATCGTTCGAGGTAAGCAGTTCAAGATGGCGGGTGATCTTCTCCGCCGGCCAGTCCCACCACTTCACTCTTTCCAGCAGGTCGATGGTCTCCTCATCGAACCGTTTGCGGATCTCTTTCGCGGGATTGCCTCCTACCACGGTATAGGGAGCCACATTCTTCACCACCACCGATCTGGCGGCGATGATGGCTCCGTCACCGATGGTGACACCGGGCATGATCAGCGAATCGTAGCCGATCCAGACATCGTTCCCCACCACCGTATCACCTTTGTAGGGCAGCTCTTCTGTAGTGGGGGTCACCCGTTCCCATCCGTTTCCAAAGATGGAAAAGGGATAGGTGGTGAAGGCATCCATCTTGTGGTTGGCGCCGTTCATGATGAACTTCACATCACGTGCAATGGCACAGAATTTTCCGATGATCAACTTGTCCTCCATGAAGGGATAGTGGTAGAGCACGTTTCTTTCGAATCCCTCTGAATCGACCGGATCATCGTAATAGCTGAAATCACCCACTATGATATGGGGATTCCGGATCACGTTCTTCAGGTAACAGACCTGGTCGAATCCCTTCATCGGGTGCGTTTCGGTGGGTTTGGGTCCATTCATATCAATGCATGTTATCACTTATTATTATCTGTCCAT
>CAZBFS010000050.1:0-9890 GCA_964491215.1 uncultured Proteiniphilum sp. | reverse complement strand
TTTTATTAATCTAATAGGCATATATATCTTCTATCCCTTTCTCTGGTTATTTTATTTGTGAACAGTATTGGTTGTCAGGCTCATCCAGCAGTCATGCATTGAGAATCACTCCTCCTGATGACACCGTGAGCAGATGAATCAGTTATACCTCTTCTTCTTCTTCTTCGGGCTCTATAGCCTCCTCGCCTTCGGCTTCCGGTACCACTGCATCCTCACCGGAGTGAGCATCACCGGCCTCCTCCTTATCGGAGATCTCGCCGCCAGCTTCCGTTTCGAGGTTTTCTTCTTCTATCTCTTCCTCCTCATCTTCAAATTCAAAGCGAAGGATGCCCAACACTTCATCTACAGTGTCCTCTTCCAGATCGGCCTCGCGAATCAGTCGCTCGCGACTGGTGGCCAGTACATTCTTGGCTGTGGAGCAACCAATTTTCTTCAGCTGGTCGATCACCCATCCGTCTATCTCATCGCGGAATTCATCCAGGTAGATATCCTCCTCATCCACCTCGTCGATGTCGCGGAACACTTCTATGTTGTAACCGGTGAGCATTGAGGCAAGCTTGATGTTGGCACCCCCCTTGCCGATAGCCAGTGACACCTCTTCAGGGTTGAGGAATACCTCTGCACGACGCTCCTCCTCCTTGATAGTGATAGAGTTGATACGGGCGGGACTCAATGCGCGTTGTATAAAGAGCGTGGTGTTATTGGTGAAATTGATTACGTCGATGTTCTCGTTGCGCAACTCACGTACGATACCGTGGATGCGGAAACCTTTCATTCCCACGCAGGCTCCTACCGGATCGATGCGGTCGTCATAAGCCTCCACAGCAACCTTGGCACGCTCACCCGGGATGCGGGCAATACCCTTAATGGTGATCAGCCCATCGGCGATCTCGGGTATTTCCTGCTCGAACAATCGCTCCAGGAATACCGGAGAGGTGCGGGAGAGGATGATTCGCGGGTTGTTGTTCTTGTTCTCCACACGTGCCACCACCGCACGGGCATGCTCACCCTTGCGGAAGAAATCACTCGGGATCTGCTCGGTTTTTGGCAGGATCAGCTCGTTATGCTCATCATCGAGCAGCAAAAGCTCTTTCTTCCAGATCTGATAAACCTCGCCCGAGACAATCTCACCCACCTTCTCCTTGTAGGTGTTGTAAAGGTTGTCCTTCTCCAACTCCAG
Source organism: uncultured Proteiniphilum sp. (assembly GCA_964491215.1). Taxonomy (GTDB): domain Bacteria; phylum Bacteroidota; class Bacteroidia; order Bacteroidales; family Dysgonomonadaceae; genus Proteiniphilum. Next base: position 8,710 of record CAZBFS010000050.1, on the reverse strand, counting down.
GATCTTAGATGCAAGCGTCTGACGCAGGTTAAGGATGGTGCGTCGGCCGAAGTGCTCGAGCGAAACCTCATCGGTCACCTCTTCACCCACCTCGAAATCCTCATCAATCTTAAGGGCTTCGGTGAGGGTGATCTGCAAGTTGGGATCTTCCAGCTTGTCATCTTCCACGATGGTGCGGTTGCGCCAGATCTCCAGGTCTCCCTTGTCGGGGTTGATGATGATGTCGTAGTTCTCGTCGGTGCCGTTAGCCTTGGAGATGACATTACGGAACGACTCTTCCAGCACACTGATCAGGGTGGCCTTGTCGATATTCTTCAGTTCGTTGAATTCGGAAAAAGTATCTATGAGACTGATGGTTTCTTTCTTCTTGCCCATATATTATTTGAATCGTATAAGATATTTTGTATATTTCACATCATCATAAGAGAAACGGAGATCTTCTTCCACCTCCTGCTTGCGTTTGGCTCCCTCCGGTTTCACCTTGCGGGTGACTGTCAGGATAAAACCCTCCTCGTCTGACGAGCGCAAAATGCCGCTATTCTTGATGCCTGCACGAGTGAGCACCTCCACCTCTTTGCCTTCATACTTGCGGTATTGCCGCCTTGTTTTGAATGGTGATGTGAGACCGGCCGAAGTGACCGTAAGCTCAAAATCCTCGTTCTCACGATCAAGGTGTGCCTCTATGTGACGGCTCAGTGAGGCACAGTCGTCAATATCCACACCCTCATCGTTGTCAATCTCCACGATGATGCTATTGTCAGAACCCACAGTCAGATCCACCAGGTAGTCGGTACTCTCTTTCAGGTACTCTTCTGCGAGGGAGATAAGCATGTTTTTGTCGATCATCATAACATTCAAGAACAAAAAAGGAAGCGGTTTTTCCTGCTTCCCTCTCTCTTGTCGGATGCAAAGATATTATTTTCAATCGGATTCACAAAATCTTTGCACGCTTTTTCTGCAAACAGAGATGCTTTCACCCGGCGATCTCTCTCCCCCGGCATCAATGTGTCATCCATCCCTGCAGAATGTAACAGACACGGGTTGCATTACTCGTCGGGAAAGACCTGCAGATCAGCACCGGGTGGTGGGATCCTTGCCTCCTTTTCTTCACTCAGGGCAGCTATCTCTTTCCAGTTGCGAATTATGGGAATGACCGAATCATCGGCAATGCCGATAATAACCCCAAACGCATAGAGGTGAGTTACAATCACTCCCTCTTCGCGCAGGCTTTCAGCAACCACTCCAAGCCGGTCCAGGTAGATCTCAGATATTGTTATTACTATGTGTCTCATGCTTTTGTTTTTTCCATCGGTGCAAGCGATAGACCGGCTCCCACATCCTCAGGCGGCAATGTTAGTCTCATGGCCAACGCTCTCAATTGTTCTGTTATCATCTGAGGTGTTGCATCGGGATACTTTTCCCAAAGAAGAGCAGCAATGCCTGCCACATGAGGTGTTGCCATGCTGGTGCCGGAGAGGGTGCGGTATCGTGTCGGCATGGGCCATGAGGAATAGATTGATACCCCGGGAGCAGCGATGTCGACCTCTCCTCCCTTGTTGGCCGCCCGGTTAGAGAAGTCGGCTACCTGTAGTGCCTCATCGAGTGCACCCACAGCCAGGATGGAGGGACAGTCGGCAGGGCTGCATACCGGACTGTAGCGATTGCGGGAGCGCCTGCTGTCGTTCCCTGCTGCTGCCACAACTACTGCACCGCTGGAGAGAGCATATTGTGCCGCCCGCTCGTATGCCATGTCGTAGCGTTGTCCCTGATAGACTCGCGATCCCAGCGATAAGGAGAGTACCTTGCAGCCATTGCTGATAGCCCATGTCATCCCGTCCAGCACCCATGCCTGGGCACCACTTCCCTGTTTGTTGAGTACCTTGGCGATGTTGATGCGAGCATTAGTTGCTACTCCATATCGCATCCCGTCACTGTCAGCCTCTCCACAGGCAATCCCCAGACAGTGGGTTCCGTGTCCGTGCAGATCCTCGATGGTCTCCTCCGGCACAAATGAGTGGCTTGTCATCTCTCTCCCTATAAAATCGGGATGAGATGTGTCGAAGCCGGTGTCGATAATTGCTACGTCAACACCCGAACCGCTAAAGGGTGAGTAGAGGGCCTCTGTGATCTCTATACCCCATGTGGATCTCTTCTCTTCCTCCACGAGAATTTCCTCAGGGATATAGACCACTTTCTCCGGTTCAATCAGGTACTCAGCATTGGGAGCGGAGAGCCTCTCAATGACCCTTTCATCCGCTCCAAGCAGAGCTATCCCAAGTTCGTTATAGAAGAGTGCATCGGCGCTCTTGATCTTGCTCTCATTCAGAGTCTCTCTTACAAAGTCGCCCGTGTTTGCCACGGTGAAGCCCCATTTGGATTCAAGCATCCGGGTTGCTTTTAGTACGCTGCCTGATCTCTCCCTCAAGATCAGCAGGTATCTCCCCGTGTAGGGCGGGTTAGTGTTATCTTCCTGTTCATACAGCTCCCTTGAGAACTTGTCTGAACTGCTCCCTGAAACGGGCTGGTAGTGCAGGAAAGTCTGTTTTCCCAATATTGGAGGTTTCATATCGCTTTTAATTGATAATTGAACATCGAGAATAGAATATTGATCTTTCAGGAATCTTAGTAACCACCACAGTAAGGACCTCTGCTGGCGTAAATTACGACGCTGCGTGGTTGCAAGTTAGTGTAATATTTTGATTCAACCAAAAGTGATCCTTTTTTTTTGAACCATTAAGCAGGCAGAGCCTTATTGGCTTGGTACCCTGTCACACATTGTTGAAAATTTTGACTATTTTTGTAGCTGTAAAAAAAGATGATTAGTTTAAACAGGAGAAAGCATGGAGAAAGAGGAGACCAGTCAAATTGCATACCACAAAAATGTGATCGAATTTGTAGCCGTCGCGGCCGAACTTTGTCACTTCCTGGAGAATGAGGCAGTGCTGCCTCGAAAGGAATGGGTGGAACGGATGCTCAGGTTGTTGCCTCTGCTCTACGTGAAAGCACTGCTGCTGCCGGAAGCAGAGATGCTGAACGAAGAGATGCCTCCCATATTCGTACGGGAAGAGGATTATACACGGGTAGCTAACCGTATTGCAGAGGTGATGGGGGAGGAAGATATTTACCTCGATGTATTTGTCGACGAGATGAAGTACAGTGATCGTCCCATCTCAGCATTTGTCTCGGAGAATCTGGCCGATCTGTACCAGGATGTCCGTAACTTCGTTTCTGTATACCAGTTTGAACTGACCAATCAGATGCAGGATGCCCTGGCAATCTGCCGGGAGAATTTTATCCTCTACTGGGGACAGAAGCTGGTGAATGTGCTTCGCCCGCTGCATGCACTCAAGTGCAGATCAGAAGAGATTGGAACGGATGAAGAAACGGATAACAATAATATTGAGGAATTGTGGGATTAACCATTACAAAAGAGCAACTGGCCGAGTTGCCGAAAGAGACGTTCGACGGCAAAATTATTGTAGTTGATCACCAGGATCAGGTGGCAGAAGCGGTAGCTTTTCTCTCCCGCCATAAGGCTATTGGTTTCGATACCGAGACCAAGCCGGCTTTTAAGAAGGGACAGAACCACAAGGTGGCATTGATGCAGCTGGCAACGGATGAGGTATGCTATCTCTTCCGTCTCAACCGCATCGGCTATCCCCAAACCCTGGTGCAGCTCATGAGCAACCCCGACATCAAAAAGATTGGTCTCTCCCTGCGCGACGACTTTGCAGCCATCAGGCAGCGTTCGATACGTAAACCTGAGAACTTCATCGATCTGCAGCTCTTCGTCGACAAGTTCGGCATTGAAGATAACAGCCTGCAGAAGATATACGCCCTTCTCTTCGGGAGGAAGATATCAAAGAACCAGCGCCTCTCCAACTGGGAGGCAACACAGCTGACTCCTGCACAGCAGGCCTACGCCGCCATAGATGCCTGGGCCTGCCTGCGCATCTATAACCACCTGACCGATTCTGAAAACCCGACACTCAAACAACAAGATTAAGATGTATCAAGCCATTCAATTGAAACCGAAAAAGGATGAGTCGCTCAAGCGCTACCATCCCTGGGTTTTCTCAGGAGCCCTCGCCCAGACACCATCCACACCCCAAGAGGGGGAGGTGGTGCGAGTTCTGGCTAACGACGGCAGCTTCCTCGGCGTGGGATATTACCAGATAGGCAGCATCGCGGTGCGCATCCTCTCCTTCCGCGACCAGATCATCGATAGCAACTTCTACCTGACAGCTCTTACTCGTGCCTTACAGCTACGGAAAGAGCTACAGCTGTTGCGGATTGACAACAACAGCTACCGGCTGGTGAATGGTGAAGGCGATCAACTGCCGGGACTGATCATCGATATCTATGGAAGCACGGCCGTGATTCAGGCTCACTCGGTGGGGATGCACCGTGACATGGAGCTGATCACAAATGCACTGAAAGAGGTGATGAACGATGACAATCTGAAACATATCTACTACAAGTCGGAGGGAACACTTCCCTTTAAGGCGGATCTGGGTGCTCATGACGGATATATGTGGGGTGGTGAGGATAATGATGGCATTGCACTTGAAAACGGACTTCGGTTTCAGATTGACTGGCTCAAGGGACAGAAGACAGGCTTCTTCATCGATCAGCGTGAGAACAGAAAGCTGCTGGAACAGTACGCTGCCCGCCGCAGTCTGCTTAACATGTTCTGCTACACGGGTGGATTCTCGGTATATGGCCTGCGAGGAGGTGCAGCTGTGGTAGACTCGGTAGACAGCTCTTCCAAAGCGGTCTCCATCACCGATAGCAATGTCACACTCAATTTTGGCGAGGAGCCGCGACATCATTCCTTTTCCGAAGATGCATTTCGTTACCTGAAGGAGACACCCGAAGGAAAATATGACCTGATGGTGCTCGATCCGCCAGCCTTTGCCAAACATCGTGGTGCGGTGAACAACGCTCTGCAGGGATACAAAAAGCTGAACCTCGCAGCCATGGCAAAAATAGCACCGGGGGGCATCCTCTTCACTTTTTCCTGCTCTCAGGCTATTACAAAAGAACAGTTCAGACTGGCTGTCTTCAGCGCAGCAGCTATTTCGGGGAGAGAAGTGAGGATTCTACACCAGCTTTCACAACCTGCCGATCATCCCATCAACATCTACCATCCAGAAGGGGAATATCTGAAAGGATTGGTGCTCCGGGTGGAATAAAGTGTGAAAATTACACATGAATTTGCCGAATAGGGCAATTTTGTGTTAAACTGTGCAAAAACGGGGATTTTTCTGCTTAAGAGTTATGTTTTATAACACAAAAACGCCTATCTTTGCAATGTGTTTTTCATGGTATTAGATTTAAGGTTAACAATGAAGATTGGTTGTCGTGAGACAACCTTTCCTTTTTTATAGCCCTCCCTTTCTCATTTTCACAAATTATAAACGGTTCCTTTTCACTTTATGGCTGCATTATTGTTATTTTTGTATGACAATAGAATAGCTGCAGAGATGGAGTTTCGTACACGCATAGATTTAACAGCAAGTGATGTGATGATCAGTCACACCACGCAAATGATGATGTTGGGTTCCTGTTTCTCTGAAGAGATTGGCAGGAAACTGGCCGAGCATAAGTTTCGGGTGGAGATCAATCCCTTTGGTATCCTCTACAATCCCTTTTCGGTGTCTCGTGCTGTAGAGAGAATGATTTCCGGAGACAACTTCAGTGAAGAGGAGCTTTTCTCTCACAACGGGATGTATCACAGCCCAATGCACCATGGCGCTTTCTCATCACCACGTGGGGAGGATACCTTGCAATTGATAAATGAGCGATATGAGAAATCGGTGAAGCTGTTACCGCAGACCGATCTTCTGCTGGTTACCTTTGGTACCGCATGGGTCTATCGCCGGAAAGAAAACAATGAAATAGTTGCCAACTGTCACAAATTGCCGTCACATCACTTCATCAGACACAGGCTGACACTGGAGGAGATCACCCGGGAGTGGGAATCACTGATAAACAGATTGTTACATCTCAACCCGATGATGAAGCTGCTCTTCACGGTTAGTCCGGTACGGCATCTGAGGGATGGTGCTCATGAAAACCAGCTCAGTAAGTCAGTTCTCCTACTGGCGATAGATCATCTGCAAGAACTATTTCCAAAACAGATCTCCTACTTTCCTGCATATGAGTTGATGATTGATGAGTTGCGTGATTATCGTTTCTACGGTGACGATATGCTACACCCCTCCTCCCTGGCGCTGAACTACATCTGGGAGAATTTTTCCCGATCCTGTTTCAATGAAGAGACAATTGAGGTGAACAGAGAGTGGTCGGCGATCCGTCAAGCTCTGGAACACCGTCCCCTGCACCCCGACAGCGAGGCTTTCCGTCTCTTTCGCCGTCAGACGGCAGAGAAACTGGAGGCCTTTGCCCATCGGCACCCGTCTATTCCATGTGAAGAAGAAAGAATTAAACTGACCTTGTGACAAGACACATTATGAATTACACCATTCAACAGATCGCATCTATGTTGCAACTGCCCGACAAGGAGCTGCATCCTGCCACAATCAGCCTACTGCTCACCGACAGCCGCAGGCTCACCGATCCGGGTTTCACCCTCTTTTTTGCGCTCGAAACGCGCAACAACGATGCCCATAGCTTTGTCACCGATCTCTATCAGGAGGGGGTGCGCAATTTTGTGGTGACGAAGAAGCTTCCCGAGTGGGCCGATTATACCGATACCAATTTTTTAATGGTGAAGAACAGCCTTGCCGCCCTACAGAAGATCGCAGCATGGCACCGTTCCCGCTTCGAGATACCGGTGATAGGCATCACAGGAAGCAATGGCAAGACCATCGTCAAGGAGTGGCTTTATCAACTGCTTGAGAAAGATTACAACATTACCCGATCCCCCCGTAGCTACAACTCACAGGTTGGCGTACCACTCTCGGTATGTCAACTGGATGAAAAGAGTGAGTTGGGTATCTTTGAAGCAGGCATTTCGCTACCGGATGAAATGGAACAGCTGGAAACGATGATCAAACCAACCATCGGTGTTCTAACCAAGATAGGAGAGGCCCACCAGGAGAACTTCACCTCTCTCCAGCAGAAAACCATGGAGAAGCTGGAGCTATTCACCAACTGTGACGTTTTTATCTTCGACGAAGACAACGATCTGGTGTCGAGATGTGTAGACCTGAAGGTGCTCTCCCAGAAAACATTCTCCTGGTCAAGAAGAAACCGCGAAGCACCGCTCTTCATCTCTGCCCTGGAGAAAAGGGAGGAACACACACTAATACGCTACTCCTTTCTCAATTTTGATTACTCTTTTCAGATTCCCTTTACCGATGAGGCTTCGATCGAGAATGCCATCAGCTGTCTGGCTGTGACACTCTACCTGCATGTATCCCCATCGGAGCTGGCGGATAGAATGAAACTGCTCGAACCGGTAGCCATGCGTCTGGAGTTGCGCAAAGGCAAGCAGGAGTGTCTGATCATCAATGACACCTATAACTCCGACATCAACTCAATCCGGATCGCTCTCGATTTTCAGCAGCAGCGACGTCTGGAGCGTTCACTGAAGAAAACGATGATTCTCTCCGACATACTGCAAAGCGGGTTGTCGCCACGTTCACTCTACCGGAGGGTGGCGGAGCTGGCGGAGCAGGCGGGTATTCAGAAGCTGATCGGTATCGGACCCGAGATATCAGCCAATGCAGAGCTTTTTGCACTGCAAGAGAAACTATTCTTTCCCACAACCGATGAGTTTATTCGTTCAGGCCTCTGGAAAACGTTCCGTGGAGAGCTGATACTGCTTAAGGGTGCACGCAAGTTTCATTTCGAACGAATCAGCACACTGCTCGAGGAGCGCATCCATGAGACACAGTTGGAGGTAGACCTGGATGCGGTGGCACACAACTTCAACTTTTACAAGTCGAAACTGCAGCCACACACCAAACTGGTTTGCATGGTGAAAGCCAACGGGTATGGTGCCGGTGCTACCGAGATTGCCAAAACGTTGCAGTATTACCGCTGCGACTATCTGGCGGTGGCTGTCGCTGAAGAGGGTATCCTCCTCAGGGCCGAAGGTATCACCCTGCCGGTGATGGTACTCAACCCTGAGGTGAACGGCTTCGAAGAGTTGTTCACAAACGATCTGGAGCCGGAGGTATACAACTTCAGGATCCTGGAGGCATATATCAAAGAGGCAGAAAGGAGAGGGATCACCGACTATCCAATTCATCTGAAGATCGATAGTGGCATGCATCGGCTGGGCTTCCTCCCAGGACAGATACCGGCACTGGCTGCACGGCTGGCTGCACAGAAAGGGCTGAAGGTGCTCTCTGTCTTTTCCCATCTCTCTGCCAGTGAGAGCTGGGTATTCGACGAATTCACCCGTCAGCAGATGAATAGCTTCCGACTGGCGGCCAACGCCATTGAAGAGGCTTTGCAGTACAATGTCTGGAAGCATATCCTTAACTCCGCAGGGATGGAACGTTTTCCGGCAGCGGAGTGGGATATGGTACGTCTGGGTATCGGCCTCTACGGTATCAGTGCCAGCGGTCTGCAGGGACCAAGGAATGTCTGTACGCTTAAAACAACAATTCTTCAGATCAAAGAGGTGCCGGTCAACGAAACCATCGGTTACGGCAGAAAGGAGAAGTTGGCACGCAATGCACGCATAGCCACCATCCGCTTTGGTTATGCCGATGGACTGGACAGGCAGTTTGGC
>CAZBFS010000049.1:0-9960 GCA_964491215.1 uncultured Proteiniphilum sp. | reverse complement strand
GGTTCCAGTTGTTCCAGTTGTTGACACCGGTGCCATGGTTCACAAACTCCAGATGTAATAGCTTGTTTACGGGAATAGTGAAATAATCAGAGAAAGCGGTCCACCAGGCAGCACTGTTATCTTCAGCCCCCACAATTGCTGTAGCGATGTCAATGTAGGTTGTGTCACCTGTAGAGTGTTTAGCCTTTTCGGCTGCAATGGAGTCGATTCTGCTCTGCAGGTCAGAGGGCGCAACAATTGAATAGGTCTCAAGTTTCTCGCACCCAATCAAGGCTATTGCGGCCAGGAGTGATACGAAAAAAGTGCCTCTAATCAGTTTTGATGTCTTCATAAAATTAAATTTGATTGTTTTTCACCTATTATTCGATTTGTATTTTTGCATGACACAATAATCAATGATTTTTTTCTTTCTGTGTCTTAAAAAGCTTATTTGGGTTGCAAACTCCAAATAGTTATGACGGAGCGGTCTTCAGGTCATTGCAAATATTCAAACATGATTATTTTTTGTTAAGATAACAATTTTCATGACAATGTAAAAAATAAACAACTATTAACTAAATAAACATACTTTAATACCTACAAAGTTTCGAATAGTTGGGGTAACAATGGTGGACAAACGATTAAAAAAGGTGGAGAAATGAGCAGCTATATTCTTTTAACAATTTCTTTTGTTAAGGATAAAACATGAAATGGTTGCCATCACTTATTTTATATTTCAAAGAGCTTACTAGGTGTGATGTTGAATTGTTTGGTGAAACAGCGGGAGAAATATTTCGGGTCGTTGAATCCCACATCATAAGCGATGTTGGAGATGTTTTTGTTGCGAGTGATCTTATTCTGTAAGATTTCGTTGTAGGCAATTTTCAATCTGTAATCGCGGATAAACTGTCCGGTGGCTTTTCCGCTGAGGGCGTTCAACTTATTGTTGAGCATCGATTTACTCACACCGGCAGCCATAGCGAACTCACTCACTGAGAAATCGGGGTTGCGGTAATTATCTTTCAAAATCTCCAACAGCTGGTCCATAAACTTCTTGTCGAACGACTCCTCATTCATTTCGAAGACGTTAGTGTTCATTTTCTCAGAGAAGAGCTGCTGGTATCTATGACGTGCTTTCAGGATGTTTTGGATGCGGGTTATCAGCATCTCTTCGTTGAATGGTTTTATCAGATAAGAGTCCACGCCAACGCGATAACTGACCAGTCTTGCCGATTCGGTTGCTTTAGCGGTTAACATCAGGAAAGGAATGTGAGACGTTGCGATTTTGCTTTTCACCCTTTTCGATAGTTCAATGCCATCCATTTCTGGCATCATCAGATCGCTGATGATGAAATCCACATTATGGTTGTCAAGAATCAGCAGGGCTTCTACACCGTTATTTGCCTTCAGCGTATTGTATGTTGAAGAGAGGATGGAGCAGATGTAATTTTTCATGTCGGGGTTATCTTCAACCACCAGAAAAGTCATTCTGCTTTGTTTCCATTGTGCCTGGTTTGTCTCCGGCAAAATGGTCAACACCCGTTCGTTTTTTGTGTCATCAGTTTTCACCTCTTTCTGCGGCTGTGGGTTTTTTCTGTATAAGGGCAGGAACAATCTGAAGGTACATCCCTCTTTTTTGTTGTTCTTGGCCCAAATCTCTCCCTGTAACTGTTGTGTGAGTTGTTTACAGAGATAAAGACCGATTCCGGTGCCACTTTGTCCGTAAACAGGGAATCGCACATGTGTACGTGATTGGTAGTAACGTCTGAAGATATTCTCCATATCCTCCTCCGGGATACCGGTTCCGGAATCTCTTACAGATATATATAGTTTCTCTTCCTGATTCACCCCGACAGTGATTGATTTCACAAAGAGTGTGATCTCACCCCTGTTTGGGGTGAACTTGACAGCATTGGCCAATAGATTGATGATGATTTTGCTGAGTGATTCATCGTCATAAAAGAAAAAGGAGGATTTCAGTGAAACCAATCTCCTCAGCCTGATATCACGTTCCTGGATCTGTTGTTCAAAAGAGTTGATGATTGAGTCGATAAAGTCGGTGAAATTACCCTCTGAGTAGTTGATCTCCGTTTTGCCGGACTCCACTTTTTGAAAATCCATTAACTGATTCACCAGGGTGAGCAGGTATTTTGAGTTTCGCTCTGCATAGTGGAGCTGTTCAATAACATATGGATCGCTGCTCAGTTTCAGTGCACGCTGTACAGGTCCCATGATCAGTGTTATGGGTGTGCGAAACTCGTGGGAGATGTTGGTGAAGAACTCCAGTTTATCCCTGTTCATTCTCTCCACCTCTTCAGTCATGGAGATCAGCTGGTTTTTCTGTCGTGTTATCTGTTCATATTGATTGCTCAGAACCAGATTTTGTTCTGAGAGTTCTTTTTTCTGCAACATGAGCGTCCCTTTCTGCCTCTCCAGCTCTTTGGTACGTTCATCCACAATCTGGCTGAGCTGCTTTTGTTTCTCTTCATAAGAACGGATATGCCAGAAGTACCAGAGCAAAAAGAGGGAGATAGCCACAATCAGACAGAGTGTCGTGAACCAGGTGGTTTTGTAGAAATAGGGTCTGATATTGATTTCCAATTCTGTGATCTCTCCAAACTCTTTTTGATTTTTAGGGTGATAAGTGACCTGAAAGATATACTTCCCTGCGGGCAGATTCATGAAGCTCGCTGAGTGTATATGTTGCGGCAGCTCAATCCATTTCTCATCGTAACCGGCAAGCCGGTATGAATAGGTGTAGTTGCCGGAATGGAAGTAATTAAGTGCAGAAAACTCAATGGTAAAGGATTTCTGTTTTTCGTGCAGTGAAATTTTTTCAGAAAGGGTGATATCCTTTTCGATGAACTTACCCGGGAAGACCTTCTCATTTTCCAGGAAGAAGTCAGTAAGTGATACCCGATAATTTGGCAACGGCATGTTAATCAGGGAGGGATTGATGGCAATGAGTCCATTCAGGGTACCGAAATAGAGTGTTCCGCTTTTTGATTTGTGATAGGCGTTCCAATAGAACTGATCGCTCTCGAAACCCTCACTTTTGAAGAAATTGACAAAGCTCTCTTCCTGTTTGTCGAAGCGTGAGAGGCCGTGGCTGGTGCTGATCCAGAGGTAACCCAGGTCATCTTCCAGGATGCCTTTTACGCTGTTGTTCGCCAACCCGTCAGACGCTTTGTATGATTTGAAAGAGCAGGTTCCATCTTCATTCACCAATCGTTTGTAGAAACCGTATCCATCACTACCCAGCCATAATACACTGTCGGAGTCGAGACAAAGCGAGGTAATTTTCTCTACCAGTGATGATCCCGGGGCATCCAGTTTGTACCTGTAGTGATGGATGCCATAACAGTTCTCCTGCCTGCTTTTCAGGTCAATGGAGTAGACCCCTTCCTGACTGCCCACCCATAGAAATCCATTTTCATCGATGGTCATGCCAATGATTCCCTGTATGTTAGCAAAGGATACTTCTGGTGAGGGCATGATCAATGATTCACTCAGCAGGTCGTAACAATAGAGTCCCTGGTTGGAACCTATCCACATACAGTTGTTGATGGTATCGTGCAGTAGTCCCCCTATCAGATCAATCAAAAGTCCGGGGTAGTTACCTGAATTGATTTTAAAGGTTGCTTTTTGAGCCGGATTATTTCTATCGATAACAGTAATGCCATAACCCCAGGTACCCACCCATAATCGGTCTCTTTCATCGAGACTTAGTGCGCTCACAGAGTTATGAGACAGTTGTGTCGAAGACCTTTCTGTAAAGTGAAAAAATGTATCTTCTCCATCTTTTTTAAGGTTCAATCCACCTTCAACCGTTCCCACCCAGAGCTGTGCATCACGATCCTCCAGAATTACATTCACCGGGTTCTGTGAAAGACTTCCCTGTACCTGTTCGTTGTAGGTGTAGCTCTGAAAACTGAGGTTTTTAGGTTTAATTTTGTTAATACCCCCCGTTTCTGTACCGCACCATACAATATCACCAGCATTGTAGAGACAGTTAATGAAATTACTGTTCAAAGCCTTCCCGTGAGAGGAGAGGTCTGCAACGATCTTATCAAAACCGTCGGTAAGTGGGTTGAAAATATTGATTCCCCTGAGTGTCGCGATGATCAGCTGGTTTGTTTGGGACAAGGCTATATCAGCAATATAATTGTGCGAAATGGAAGCCGGATCAGAAGGTTTGTATTCATAGATCTTTACCACATCTTCGTTTCTGAAATAACGATGCAGCCCATGAACCGTTCCTATCCACACTTCGTTCTTATCGGGCAGGATCCTGGTGATGATGCTGTTGTCCCTGAAATTGAACTTCTTTGATATAGGTATTGCTCTCAGGGTGTGGTTGTTAACATATAGTTTGTAGATGTTGTCGTGGTAGCCGGCCCAGATGTTACCATCTTTATCAACATCTTCCATTGCAATGAATCGCATGGACTGCAGATTGTCAGGCAGTCTGAAGATATTGGCAACTTCACCCTTCACATTAAGTATGATTTTGAAGATATGGTCAGTCACAAGCCAGATATCGCCTGCACTATCTATCATGATATTCTTGACCGGACTCTTCATGAATGATATCAGAGATGGGTCAAAGTCGATAAAGAGATTCTCTAATTGTTGATATTCCAGGTTTAGGATGTCAAGTCCCCCGTCAGATGCAATCCAGATTCTGTTGAAGTTATCCTCGCGGACCATATGAACTGCATTTCCCTTTAAGGAGAGGGGAGATGTCCCCATGTGATAGTGGATGAAAGAGAAACCGTCGTAACGGGACAGACCGCTGCTTGTAGAGATCCAGATGAATCCTCTTTTATCCTGATAAATGTCATCGATGAAGTCATGCAGAAGGCCGTTCTCCATTGTGATATAGGAGATGTTGAAGTTGTTCCCCGACAAGTGCTGATGCTGAGCAGCGGCCGATAGGGAGAGTATTATCATGAATACCAGCAACAGTTTTCTCATGGGTTCACCGTTATCGTTGTTGCAAATGTAACGCAAAAAATGGGATTCATAAACATTTATCGATCATAAGGGAACATTGGCTCGTTACGGATCCAATGGTTGGTATTGAACCGGACCATCCATAATGTTAACAGGGGAATATTGCGGCACTTGTAAAAGAGGTGAACTTAATATATAAGGATCTAAATGTGAAACCTGGGCAGTGATCGTTGTTTAACAAATCACTCAGTCAGCATGATGGTGAATACATTGTGAATGTAACATGAGAAAAAAGTTGGGTTTATAACGATGGAATCACCTGCCTGATGCTACCATCTTCATTGAACTCCATTTTGTCGATGCATACCTCTCGATGATAGCCCGGACCATCATTCAACGAGTGCTTGTTGATGCGGTGGTAGAGGATATACCACTCATCCTTTCCGGGAACTTGCAGCACCGAATTGTGTCCTGTTCCGTATATCTCCCTTGCTTCATCTTTCATGATGACGATATTGTTGGCAGGGATATTCAGTGGCCCCAGTGGTGAGGTTGCTGTGGCGTAACGCACTTTGTAGTTCGGGCTGCCGGTATCATCTTCCGACCAGAGGAAGTAATAGAGCCCGTTCCGGTAAAAGATGTTGATTGCTTCCCGGAAAGTACGATCGGGAGTCATCTCTTTTACGGTGCCCCTCTTTATCGAAACCATATCTTTATTTAGCTCGGCAACGGCCATGTAGCCATTTCCCCAATAGATGTAGTTTTTTTTGCTTACCGGATCGAAAAAGAGATCGGGGTCGATTTCCTGTCCTCCCGTCACTCCTTCGGGTTTGAAATCGATCAATGGTCTTCCTGAATCAACAAAAGGACCGGTGGGATGGTCAGCAACTGCAACGCCAATCTTCTTGGGTTCGCCTTCTCTGCCACCACTGAAATAATAATAGTATTTGTAACTGTTTCTGCCTGTTTTCTTCTCAATGATGCATGGGGCCCAGGCATTGCCATCTGCCCACGAAACATCTTTCAGGTCGAGGATCACCCCCTCATCCTTCCATTCCCGGAGGTCTTCGGAAGAGAAGGATTTGAAGTAGTAGCCTCCCCATCCCGGAAAACCGTCACTGGTGGGATAGATGTAATACTTGCCAGTTTTGTCTGAATAAAGCACATCCGGATCGGCAAAGTATCCCGTCAGCACGGGGTTCTGAGTGGCAGGCATCTCGAACCCTTCGGGTATGCTCCATTTGGTGGTGAGGGTTTCCAGCTCTTTCTTGGTAATGGGAATCACACTTCCGTGACGAGGCTTGAAATCCATGCTGATCTCGTGATCAATCACCTTGAAGTTGTCGAGATCGACACTTTCGCAGAACTGGTACTCACCCCTGCCGTACACATCATAGAGCAAGATATATTTGTCCTGATTGGTCAGTTTAAAGAGGGATGAACCTTCAACGGCGTGGCGTGTCTGCTGTTTGTAGTCGGGCTGCTCAATCCAGCAGCCCGAAGTGAGGTTATCGGTCATGGCTTTCCTGATACCGTTCCCATGTCCTTCAGTTTTGTAAAACATATGGAAGATCCCGTTCTTGTATATGATGTCACCATCGATACAGGATTTTCCGTTTTTCGGGAAGAAAAGTTGTTCGGGTCTACCTTCCAGATCGGAGAAATCGGAATTGGCATAGGCATAATAGATGATGTCAGGCCCGTTTCCGTGCTGCATAGACCAGTAGATCATATATTTGCCTGCATCCGGGTCGTATATGGTTTGGGGAGCCCATACACGTTTCAGTTCTTCCTGTCCCGGGTATTTTTGCTGGATATTGATGGCCGACGATGTCCAGTTGACAAGATCTTTCGATTTCAGGAGTACCATCCCCCGGTTCGAATCCCATCCTTTCGATGAGGTCATATCTGTCACTACCATGTAAAAGGTCTCCCCATCCTGACCCCTCAAAATATGTGGATCCCTGACTCCTCCTGTTTCACTGATTTTCTTTGAATCAATTACCGGCCTGTTGTTGTTCAGTGCCCGGTAGTTATATCCATCGAGACTGACCGAGAAACATATCTGCTCTTCTTCTACACTGTTTCCGTGGAAGTATGTGAAAAGATATGCCACATAATCTTTCTCGGTTATATTCGGTGCATAACCCTCTTCTGCTTTCACTCCTGTCAGGGCTGCTACAAGTGAAAATATGATCGTGAAACACTTCAGACGTTTGCTCATATATTTTAATATTATCGGGGTCAACCCAGTTAATTGTTTCAATGTGTGAGGTTGTCGGTTATTTTGCATTTAGCGTCACTTTTGTCGGCTTCAGCCAGGGAGAGGTGAAGTTGATCTCTATTTCCCCCTCTTCACCAGTAGCCTGCACATATGCAAGTATACGCCCGTGGAATGAACGATGTCGGTTGTCGGTATAATCGCTCATGTCGCTGTTGTTGCTTGCTTCCAGACCAAGCAGTTTGGCCGGACCGGAGATATGGCAAGTCACCTCGTCGTCAGACAGCATAACGGGGATACCATCTTCATCGACCACTTGTACCACAACATGAGCCAATCCCGTCTCTTTGCAGATCTGTTCTGTTGCCTGAACAACCTGTAGGGCATGCGGACGTTTGGAACTTTGAATGGTATAACCAGAGACCAGGTTGTTATCCTGATCCATTCCCACCACTTCCAGTTTCCCCGGTTGATAGGGAATATCCCAGTAGATAATGCCTGTCTGGTCGTCATACTCCTTTGTTTCGCCTACCTCTTTTCCGTTCAGCAATAGTTTTGCCTTGTCTGCATTTGTATAACATACCACCCGGATCGATTGACCTTCATTGTAGTTCCAGATGGGCCATGCATCCATTGAGGGCACTCTCTCCACAAAGTCGGACAGGTTACCGGATTCTGTTTGCGACAATACATCTCTCGACTGGCTGCGGGCACCTCTGCCAGGAGTGGGGTAGGTACCCAGATAGGCCATCGGTGTGTCGGACCATAGTGCCTGTCTGAAATAGCCTCTCGGCTTGATGAACCCGCCGAAGTCGAGCAATCCTGAATAAAAACCTCTCGATGGCCATCTGCCCGATTCCCCAAGGTAATCAATGCCAGTCCAGAGAAACTGACCAAAAACAAACTCCTTGTCACGTGTAGCTTTCCAGGCACCCATATCGTGCCGGTTTTCACTTCCGTAGATCACCCGCTCGGGATACTTCTCATGATCACTGTCGTATTTGTTTTCGGTGTAGTTGTATCCCGCGATATCAAGAGCACCCGGATATTCGGTTTCGTTCGACATGGCCACTCCGGCCAAGCCAGCTGTCACGGGGCGCGCCTGATCGTATTCTTTCACCACTTTCACCAGTCGTTTGGCGATATCGCCCAGCTCCATTGCATCGGGTGCATCGGGGTTATACCCGCCGTAGGAGGCTTGTGTAAATCCCGCTTTCTCTCCCCCGAGTATCCGGTGTGAGTAGGGATCATTGGGGTAATCCACCTCGTTACCGATGCTCCAGGCAAAGACAGAGACATGGTTTCGGTCGCGACGTACCAGGTCGGCCAGATCAACCTCGCTCCACTCCTTGAATATATCGTAGGATCCCTGAAAACCGGGCCTACCTACGTTCCATCCCTCCAGCCACTTTCGCTTGGGGAATACCCATTCATCATACATCTCGTTGAGTACCAGTATTCCCATCTCATCGCACAGCTCATACAAATCGGTTGCCTGGGGGTTGTGGCTTGTCCGGATGGCGTTCACGCCAATCTCTTTCAATGTTTGCAAGCGTCTCTTCCAGACATCGCGTGGAACAGCGGCTCCAAGAACGCCGGCATCGTGGTGGATACAGACACCTTTCACTTTCATCCACTCCCCGTTAAGTGCAAACCCTTTGTCGGGATCGAAGGTGTAGGAACGGAATCCCGTACGGGTGGTGGTCTGATCCGTTATCACTTTACCTTTCAGCACAGTCGTCTTCAAATCGTACAGATTCGGGTGGGTCAGTGACCAGAGTGCCGGTTTATTCACTTTTAAGGAGGTTGTCAATTTGTTCTCACCGCCCGGTTTCGCAACCAGCTTCTTTGAATCTTTTGCAATCAGCTTTCCTTCCGGGGAGAACAGTTCATTCACAACGGTTAATGAGGCATTGCTCTCCTCTTCGTTGTGAATATCGACCTCCACGTGAAGCCTGTACCCGTTCTTCACCTCTTCTGGATAGGCATAGACACCCCACTGGTCAATATGGACCGGGTTGGCATAAACCAACCAGACGTCACGGTAGATGCCCGAGCCGGTGTACCAGCGTGAATCTGCTGACTGGCTGTGGTCTACCCGCACGGCAATCACATTCTCCTCTCCGTATCGGATATGGGGTGTGGCATCAAACATGAAGGAGATATAACCGTTGGGACGTTTACCCAACGACTCTCCGTTCAGGAACACCTCACTGCGGTTGTAGACACCCTCAAAATAGAGATATACCTTTTGTCCCTCTTTATCTTCCGGAACATTGATTGTCTTGCGGTACCAGCCGATCCCGCCCGGCAGGTAGCCTGTAGCACTGGCAAGAGTGGGACTCAGCTGTCCTCTCACGCTCCAGTCGTGGGGGAGGGTAACCTGTTGCCAGCGTGTATCGTCGAGTGTTACTGCCTGAGCAT
The DNA here is from genome assembly GCA_964491215.1 of uncultured Proteiniphilum sp. Lineage (GTDB taxonomy): Bacteria > Bacteroidota > Bacteroidia > Bacteroidales > Dysgonomonadaceae > Proteiniphilum. The sequence goes on along the minus strand of CAZBFS010000049.1, from coordinate 380 downwards.
CTTTCAGGTCATTCAGTATAAACTTCCAGCTATCATTGATCTTTTCCGGGGCTCCGAATGAGACCTGTGCCCGGAGTGACGGTACGATGCCCGTAACCAATAGAATTGCAATTAAAAGTAAATTTTTCCGCATGCGATTGTTCGTTTGAAATGGATAAATAGTGAATATTGGATTGGTAAAGATAAGAATTTTACCATACTTCTGTAAAATGAGACTGAAGCAGGCATCAAAATTTATTTCTTTTGATAGACCCGCACATAATCGATCTCGTAGTGGAGGGGAAATGCCTGATCATCTGGCAGGCCGCCATGTTGTCCTCCAATGGCCAGGTTTAATAACAAATAATGGGGTTGTTTAAACGGGTTTCTGAAATCACCGA
>CAZBFS010000048.1:0-10002 GCA_964491215.1 uncultured Proteiniphilum sp. | reverse complement strand
GGAGACTGAATTTAATCTCTTTTGCCATAAAATATTGTTTGATTTGTTTTTGGTTTTATCTCTTCTCAATGGAGTCGACCCTCCCGCTCCCACGGGTGATCACATCCACCACGGCAGCGATCGCTGCCAGTTTACGGGGTTGAATAGCCTTTGCGCCACCGGTTCCTTTCGCCGGAGGAGTCACCTCCCTGATGGTGCGGTTGGTAATCCCGATCACCAGGTTGCCCACCACCACTACGAGGGTGAGGATGAGAAATACCATGATCATCCCTATAGCCAGTAGGGTCAAGGCTTCATTCATATTTTCCATTGATTCCAGTTTTTTTTACCCTAAAGATGATAACCCGGCATATCCCGAATAACGGGAATGCATCGGACTGAACGTAAGAGTGTGTACATTTTGTTATTCAAAAATAGCAAAAAAAATCGATTTGACTGCACTCAGGGGCGTTTTTTGTGCACTTTTTAAATATTCTTCAAACTGTATCGGCATATATCTGAATATATGATAAAAGAGAGGCAGCTATTTTTTATTCGGTAGAGAGAATATATCACGCTGGAAAAGAGATGACATAATGAAGAGATCAACGTTGTGAGAGTGTATGTCACGGAGAGAGAACAGAGGCCAGGATCGCCTTTTTCAGATCTTCCGACTCTTGTGCGCTCAGTATAGCCACATCATGGTTTTGACTCATGATAATCTCACTGGCTGCAAGTAAATCCTCTCTGCTGGCCAGAGAGTTGATTTCATCCTGTTGATGTAAATCATCCAATGATTCGGAATGTCTGCAGACATATTCCAGAAACTGATCATTGAGCAGCAGCCTTTTTATTGCCAAATCGTCTCTTTTCACACTTGTTGTGTTGTTAAAAAGATGACGATCTAACAGTCAGGATGTACTCACTGCAAATGGAATGATTTTTCTACGGCTATGGAACGCAGTCGTGTAAGGCCACGGTAGATTAAATTGCGCAACGACTGGTAATTGATTCCCATCAGCAGGGAGATCTCTTCATACCTTTTGTTCTCCAGATAATAGAGGGTGATAGCCTGACGCTCCCTGCAGGATAATTGGTTTAACAACCTTTTCAATGTGCGGGAAAAGAAAGCCTCCTTTTCACCGTGAATGAAGTCATCCTCTGCATTATGGCCACTTGCATGCTGATAGTCTTCCACATCTTTATCAGAGTAGTGGTTCTTTTTTCTGAGTTCGTCGCAGAGCTTGTTTTTCAAAGAGACAAAAAGATAGGACTTGATGTTCACCACATTGGTCATCTCCACCTGCTTGTAATACATATTCACAAAAACATCATGGATACAATCTTTCACCAACTCTCTGTCGGAAGTGATTTTGCAGCCGAAATTGAAGAGCATATTCACATAACAATCATACAAGCCGGAAAATGTTTCCGTGTGACCGCGCTGAGTGGTTGGATTCCCATTCGTAATGCAGGCTTCTGTTCTCTTGTCTGAAATATTATCGCTCCGTGTTTTCATATGCAGGTGACAATAATCTGATGATTGCACACTGCAAACGTAAGAGATATCTCACCTTTTCGCTGGAATTTTTTGATATTAGAGTGGGAAAAACTGACATCTATGTTATAGAACATACTGTCATCAACAAAAGAAACAGTTTTTACTTCTCTTTTTGAAACCAATAGACCGTTTGGTTTCCCGGATGGTCAACAGTAAAACCATGCTCAACCCGTATAGTCTCAACGAGGGTAGTGACGCTTCCGGTTGCTGGATCAATGCTCTTCACCCTATAGATGCCCGGAGAAAGCGGTATCAGGGTTTTGTGTTCGCCACTTCTGAAAAAGATGATTTTTCCAGTATCAGATTCTCCCATTGAATAGTATTCAGATTCTCCCTTTTGATGTTCGTGACTATTCATCCGTAACGCATCCCTTAAAAAGCCGTCGTCTTCAATTGCCGGGAGCCAGGGGAGTGATCCCCCCGCCATAAATATAGCCCAGGCGTGATCCTTATACCCCTGAGCATAGTAGGTGACCGCTTTCTCCGGATAGCGCTTCCGATAGCTGCGCACCGCTTTGTAGACATCGTCGAAGGAGACCTTACCCACTTTCATCTGCCGGGCAAACTGGCGGGGAGCCATATTGCGCCCTCCCTCCGGTGCGTACAGCTCGCCACCATCCTTATAGTGCCAGTAGCGGATATCAATGAGATCAACAACTGCCGATCGATCGGTGTGGGAGAGGATGGCATCCTGCACATCCTTGGTGGCACTCAAACCGATCAATGCATCTTCACTGTTTTCTCTCTGCCATTGATCGATCTGATCGATCCAGAAAGCGGTGAATTGCAGCGGACCGGTATATTCTGCACTCGTGAGATGTACCACGTTCTCATGACCGGCAAGCTGATTGAGATTCTCTCTGATGAAGGTCCGGTGCAGATCTCTCCTTGTTGGATGTTCCACATCATAGAACATACCGGCGAAGAAGATCCTTTTGTCACCGGCAAAAGGTACCGGTTCCGGGAATTGCGTGTCATTTACGTTGTTCTCTGTACGCCATGGACTGTCTACCCAATGTGCTCCGGCTTCCAGGATGTTGTGCTGGAAGTAGTGCTGGTTGAACAACAATATCCCCTCACCTGATGAGGCAGACGCAAACGACTGTAAGCGTGACCAGTACCATCTGTTGGGTTTGGTTAAATCATATTTTGACAAACCATCCCAGGCAACCCCTTTGCCACTCCGGGCGAATGGCTGTTCGTAGAAAGGGCCCCACACCTCTCCATCTTTCCTTTTCACCCTTTCATGGTCGTCACGTCTGCGGTCGTACCAAAGACCATAGTTATGATCCAACAGAGCCATACGATTGCTCTTCATATCAACAACAACGGAATCGATCCTGTCGGTCAACCCTCTCCCTTCACGCCCCGGCACAAACCGGGTGACATGAGATGATGCCTTTTCCAGTAATGGTTTTCTCAACTTGCCGCTCCACCATTGCACCCCGGCAGCACCACCGGTGAGCAACTGTGCCTGGAAGCTAATTCTCCCGTTTGTGATCTGAATCTTTTTCTTTGCATCAACAGGATGGCATCCATTCAGCTCATCTGTTGCAAGTTGATCTGTGGAAAGGAGTCTCTCACGATGTTGATCATCTACGCCCATGTTCTCTTCAATCCATTGACGGAGCGTTAACTTTGGCTCGGCAGCCGTACGCGTCAACACCATGGCTTGAGCAATAGTGGGACTGCTGGTAGCGCTTGTGGAAACAGGTAACAGATCAGCCCTCTCAGAAACATCCGCATTGAGACGTTCTGAAAGCTGGGCATAGAAGAAACTGCGGGGTTGCACATGACTGTTCGATTCAGACCACTCACCATCGCCCGAGAACTGGGCCCAGCACCCGTATGCTCTGTTTATATTTTCCCGGTCGGGAGAAAAACACTCAATCTCAGCAGCCGTACACTGCCAAAACAGGCTGTTTGCCGTTGCCCATCCCGCTCCGTTGTACTGATGTCTCAGGTTGCTGAAGCGCAAGTCTCCCCTGTCAATATTCACAATATCGAACAACAAACCGCATGCCCAACTATCGATGGCACCACTGAACCCATATGAATTTTTAGATTCACACTGCACAAATGCATTGGGACCGGCAGCGAGATGACCTGCGGCAAAATCATGAATCCCCTCTTCCGAATAACAACGTTGAAAAAGGGTCAACTGGCCCATTGTTAAAAAAGTGCTTCTCCGCATCCCCCCAATTTCTGAGACAGGTGCTGTTGCGATGCAATCTTCAACCGTGATTTGTGAGCCTGTGGATTGAATGATCACGGCACTGCCGGCCAGATGCTTAAAGCTGATCTGCCTTACCCAGCAGTCAGTGGCGTTTTCAATTGAAATACCTGTCCAGCAGTGATCCTCATCTTTCGGGTTGGCAGGATCAAACGACGATTCAATGGTCAGGTTTTCAATACCCGCCCGGGAAATACGACCCGGCCATCTGTACAACAACAACATGGCATCAGCTTCATCACCATTAAGGGCCATTGTCAGCGGGACATCCAACTCAACCATCTCGCCTTTCACAGCTTTGATGGTGCGGTCCCAAAAAAGATCCATCTCTCCCGGCTTCCAACCCAGGTAAGTGATGCCACCTCCAAAATGGTGACAACCCAGACGTTCAATCCATTCCCGTCCGGAGGGGCGATAAACGAACAGCTGCTGTTGCTCCCTCAACATGGAGGGGTCATCCACACGGATGATTCTGGAATTGACCGGCAGATATGGGGTTGTGATGGCAATGGTGTCTGTCACAACCAGATCATCTACTCCCTCCAGACGGATACAGGCACCCCGGTCCACACCTGTTTTTCTCAAAATGGTCTCTCCCTTTCCACTGCCACGCAATACCACTCCTGAGGCATGAATGGAAAGGGAACGGCTCAGGGTAAAGACACCCTTGTCCAACAAGACAGCCCCCCTGAATCCCTCAGCATTGGGGGGAAGAGACTCGACATACCTTATGGCTTTCTGGATGGTTGCAGAGGCATCCTCTGTCTGATAAGGAACAAACAATATATTCTCAATTGTGGGAATTGGCTCTTCAGATTGACTGTAACCGCAATAAGAATAATCCAGCACCCTGTTGCCAAGCCTATCCGGCTGATACACAACGGATCCCTCCCGAACAGAGAGGGTTTTATTCTCTGAGGCAAGTGTGGCAGGTAGCAATAAAAATAAAAAGAGGATCACACTGCCACGAATCTGTACAAAATCATTCTTCATCATACTCTCCCAATTCTCTTCTGTTCCTTAGCTTGTATAAAGGACGAAGGAATATCACTCATGTACCCGGTTCATATCGTACCATTACGATACTGACTCATCGATTCGCGCGGGGTAAGTTTATATTTTTTCTTGAAACATTTGCCAAAATAGCCGGAATCTTTGAACCCCACCGCAAAGGCAATCTCCGAGACGGTCATATCTGTTGCCCTTATCAACTCCAGCGATCTGCTCAGGCGGATCTCTTTCACAAAATCTACCGGAGCCAGACCGGTAATGTTTTTAAGCTTCTTGAAAAATGCTGAACGGCTGATGTTCAAGGAAGTGGCAATGGCATCGATATTAAAATCACTATCCTCCATATTGTCCTCAATGATCTGGGTCACATGTCCGATAAACTCCATGTCTTTTTGTATGAGAAAATCATCATAGGCACCACCATTCCCCGACATGGAGTGCTCTCTGTTGCGCAGTCGCTCACGGAAGAGACGCTGCTCATTTAAAAGCTGTTCGATGCGTGCGACCAGGTGTTTTTTGTGAAATGGCTTGGTGATAAAAGCATTCACACCCAGATGAAAAGCCTCGACACGAAAATCATCATCATCCTTGGCGGTAAGCATCACAACAGGAATATGACTGATCTGAAAATCATTCCGGATCTCGGTCAGCACCTCTGTCCCGCTCATTGAGGGCATCATCTGATCAGTGACCACGATATCGGGGTTGTTGAGATGTACTTTCTTCAATCCCTCCACTCCGTCGTAGGCAACATCCACATTAAACTGATCCTCCAGTTGCATCCTAAGCATTTCACAGAGTGACCGGTTGTCTTCAATCAATAACAATGAGGGATGAGTGGGACGATCATCAACAGCCCCCCTATCGTCCTCAACAACAGACAGTGTATCTTTCTCCGGAGGAGTGGATGAGAACGCTATGGACAAGTCATCCATGTAAAAATCAACCATTGACCCGTCAAAATGATCCTTACCCAGCGGTATCTCAACAGTGAAGATTGAACCCTTATCCTCCTGGCTCTCCACCTTTATGGTACCATGGTGAAGTGAGACAAGCTCTCTGGAGAGCGCCAGGCCAATGCCGGTACCCGGATAGTATGAGTTCTGTGTGAAGCGGTCGAAGATCTCACCCAGTTTATTTTGCGATATACCGATGCCTGTATCCTCAATTCTGATGAAGCATCTCTGTTGATCATTGACGGTTCCGCAGGTAAGCAATATGCGTCCTCCGGGTGGTGTGAATTTAAAAGCGTTGGATAGGATGTTGCGCACAACGATCTCCATTTTCTCCTTATCAGCCCATACCAGCAACTCCTCCTCCAGCAGATGGTAGTCGAGACTGATCTTTTTCTCCACGGAGAGCGCCAGAAAATCGTCGTAGAGTGACAGCAACATCTCATTGATCTGCACCGGAGAGACATGAAGTCGCATTTTCTTGTTTTCTACTTTCCGGAAGTCAAGTATCTGGTTCACCAGGTCCAGCATATAGTTCGTATTCTTTTCCATCAGGCTTAAATACTTAACTCCCTTATCCGAGAATGACTCATGCTCCCTCAGTTCCTGAATGGGTCCTTTGATCAGCGTGAGGGGTGTGCGCAGCTCATGTGAGATATTGGTGAAAAACTTGATCTTAAGCTCAGATAGCTTGTGTTCGATGTAGACATCATTCTTCATCCTTATCATGAGAAAGACAAAACGCAACATGAAGTAGAGCAATGCCAGAAAGATCAGCGTATAGACCAGATAAGCCCAGGTGGATTTCCACCATGGCGGTTTGATCCTGATTTCCATACTTGTCTCCGAGGAGAGGCTCGGATTGGTATCATCCATTGTCTGCACCCTGAAGAGATAACTGCCGGGGGGCACATTTGTGTAGGAGGCTACTCTGTTTCTGTCTGCCATGTGCCACTCTTTTTCATACCCCTGCAGGATGTACCTGTAGCGCACGTGACTCTGAGAATAATAATTCAAAGCGGCAAACTCGATAGAGAACATCGACTGATGGTGCTTTAAGGTAGTCTTTTCCAGGTATTTCACGGAGAGACTGTCGTTGCTCCACTCATCATACCTTTTGTTCGATACCACCATGTCAACAATATAGGTAGGGTAGTTGACTGTGTCGTCAGTGATCTCATCCGGGGAAAAGAAAACAACACCCTCCCTGCAGCCAAACCAGAGTGTCCCGTCGTCCAGCGAAAGTGCACTGCTCTCTTCCATGGAATAGCTGTCCAGGCCGTCATACTTGTCAAAATTGCGGAACACCTCCTCACGGAGATTGAAACGCGAGATCCCTTTTTCAGTTGAGAGCCACAGGTCACCCAGGTCATCTTCGATGATGGAAAGAATCACATCGCTGTTGAGTCCGTGATCGATACCGTAAGTATTTAATACAGGCTTTCTTTCCTTCTCGTCATAATGGCGCAACCTGATCAACCCCACTCCGAACACACTCATCCAGATGTCGCCCGATTGATCCCTGTAAAGGTTATATACGTCGTTGTTACTGATGTTGCCGTCATGCTGGTAACTCTCAAAGAGAACCTGTGCGGGTGAGGTGGCATCTGCATTGAATGAAAGCAATCCATCGGTGGTTCCCACCCATATTCTCCCATTTTCATCCTCAATAATGTTGCGCACCTCCATGTACTGACCAAACTCGGGATAACTGGAAAAAGAGTTGTACTTGTGCTTGAAAATCAGTCGTCCCTCCTCCTCCTGTATCAGATTCAATCCGCCACCGAAAGTGGCAACCCATATCCTCCCGCGGCTGTCCTGATAAGAGTAGTAGACATCATTGCTGCTGATGGAGCTCTCATTGTCAGGGCTGTTGAGGTATCTGCTGAATCTGTAACCGGCAGGTTGACCTGAGTCGGGTATTGCTCGCACAAGACCTCTCCCTTTGGTGGAAAACCATAGTCTCCCTTCCCTGTCCTCCATGATATGATATACATTTCCAATGCGGTAGGTGTCACTTGCGAAGATCTGCTTCATAGCGCCATCAGCTTCAAAAACAAACAACTCCTCAGCTCTGTTACCCACCCATATCTCACCGTTCTTTCTCCTGAAAAGGGTTTTGATTGCCAACTGATCACGTCCGCTTTCTGTTGCAGGATGAAATGCAGCCATCGGGTTCATCAAACGAAACCTCTCGCCGGGATAACTAACCTGATAGATCCCATGGTCGTATGAGGTAAGCCAGAGAATCCCCCGCTCATTGAAATGACAATCGGAGAACTTAAGCCTCTCCTGTTGCTCATGTGCCGGGTCAAAAGCAACAGCTTCCATCTCCATTCGCTCGCGATCGATCTGATAGACAAAGCCTGCATGAGAGATCACCACCATACCATACCTTCCCGCATCTTTCCAAATAATGGATTCATTTACCAACTCACCTTCGTCAAGATGAAATGTATACGGGTCCTTGGTTTCAGGGTCAAAGGCTACCAGCCTATTGTCGCCGGTAACCAACCAAATCATTCCCTGTTCATCACGATGGGTATCCATGATGCTTGCAGCAATCTCAAAAACAGAGGTGAACCTGTTGGCAGCCAGATCCAGTTCAAACAAGCCTTTTCCTTTGACAACTACATAGAGAGTGTTCTCCTCACCTGGAATGAGCTGTGTGATCTCTCCCCTGCCCGTTGGCAGGGTTACTTTTTCAAGAGTCCCTTCTGAGAGTTGAATGATGGATATCTCATCCTGATCGTTCAAGAGCCATAACCTCTCATTTTCATCATAGCGGCAGCTCAGAATGTTATCACGCGACAACTGTGACATGATTCCCGCTGCATTTTCTTTCATTTTATCTCCTTTTCTGACAGAGAGAATGGAGTAATCCATTCCAATCCAGTAGATATACTCCTCATCCTCAGAAAGGATATTGTGTTTTAATTTGGAATCACCTGTCTGAATGGTGGACTTATGCAACAACCTTATTTCCGCCAGACTGTGCGCCATGGGAGTGGCTAGAAGAAGATCTTTGTTTTTGGTAAGCAGAAGAAAATCCCCCTCTTTAGTTTGCGAAATCTTTATGATTTGGGAGTTAAGGGAGAAGGATCTGGGTAACCAATTGAAGATTGCATGAAACTGTTCGTTTATCTTGTCGAAGAGATAGATCTTGTGATCGGTGGTTTTGATCCACAAATTGCCAAAATGATCTTCTAAAATATCCTGTATCTTACGGGGAGGGATATCGGCTTGAAACTTGCTACGGCTGTTATAAGTCCTGAACTCCTTGCCGTCGAAGCTGCAGAGACCATACCATGTGCCAAACCAGAGAAACCCGTCGCTCGATTGCAGCACGCAGTTAACAGTCTCGTGTGCGAGGCCATCGTCGGTGGAGTAATGATCCACGATGAGGTTTCCATTGCTCCTTACCGTAACTGGTAATAACAGGTATAAAAGAAAAAAACAGATGAGATAATATTTCATGTGACAATCCTCAGGCTGGTGTGATGGTGGCTGAAAAACAACACACAGATCGCATTTCAGCCATCACCAGCATACAAACATAAAGGAAAATCGAAAAAAAACCAAACGGATGAAGAATCAATACTCATCTTTCGAGTGGTTAAGCCGCATCAGCTTCACCAGTTCCACCACCGCGATCGGCACAAGCGACAGGGCACCCACATAAATCCAGTGCATCCGATCCATCGGCACCACTCCGAAAATCCGGCTTATAGCCGGGATCAGCAATACCGCCAGCAGCAGCAGTGCAGAAATGAAAATCGCACCCAGCAGCGGCAGATTGCTGAAGATACTGGTCCGGAAGGATGACCGTTTGCTGGAGTGCAGGTTGCGGATGTGGAAGAACTGAGAGAAGCCCAGCACTGCGAAGGCCATGGTCTGCCCCAGTGGCATTCCACCATTCCTGACGCCAATCATATAGGCTGCCAGCGAGATAATTCCGATGGTGGCACCCTGGTAGATGATACGCCCAATCATCCCCCTGGTGAAGAACCCCTGTCCGGGGTCACGCGGGCGGCGTGTCATGATATCCTTCTCTGCCGGGTCCATGCTGAGTGCCAGCGCCGGCAAGCTGTCAGTCACCAGGTTGATCCAGAGAATCAGGATCGGGGTGAGCGGGTTGCCGATGTTGAAGATGGAGGCGATGAAGATCAACAGCACCTCACCCACGTTGGCCGAGAGCAGGAACTGTATCGCCTTGAGGATGTTGTCGTAGATGCGGCGTCCCTCCTCCACCGCCCCCACGATGG
>CAZBFS010000047.1:0-10047 GCA_964491215.1 uncultured Proteiniphilum sp. | reverse complement strand
CAGCTCCCGCCGTATCGAGATCGACGATCAACTTGACCAGGAGGAGGCATGGAACGCCGGTGTGAATGCCACACTCTATATCCCCGCCGGCGGGCGCGAGATCACCCTCACGGGTGAGTGGTACCATACCCGTTTCCTGAGCCAGGTAGTGGTCGACGTGGACAGTGATCCGCATGCCATCCACTTCTACAACCTGCGGGGAGGTCGATCCTATTCCAACAGTGCACAGGTGGAATTGAGCTATCCCTTCTTCACCGGCTTCACCTTCACGGCAGCATACCGCTACACCCGCTCGATGTCGGACTACCGGAACGGGGTGACCGGTGAGACACGGTTCCTGAGAAAGCCGCTGCTGAACGACTACAAGGGGTTGGTCACCGCCTCTTACCAGACACCGCTACGCAAGTGGCAGTTCGACCTCACCGGGCAGTTCAACGGTGGGGGGCGGATGCCAATCCCCGATAGCATCGACCCGCTGTGGGAAGAGCGGTTCGACCCCTTCACCGTGGTCAACGGTCAGATCACCCGTTACTTCCGTAATTTCTCACTCTACGTGGGAGCGGAAAATCTGTTCGACTTCCGTCAGGAGAACCCCATCATCGATGCAGCCAACCCCCGCAGCGACAACTTCGACGCTACCATGGTGTGGGGACCTGTGCACGGGAGAAAGATATACGCCGGCCTTCGGTACAATATCCCCAGATACTAATCAGTCAAGAACCAACAGAAACATTCAAAATTTCAGTGTTATGAAGAAAACAGTTTTACTTTTAATGATTATTGCCCTCTCAGCAGCCAGTACAGGTTCAGCCTTGGCCCAGAAGAAAGAGAAGAAACAAAAAGAGGAGGTGACAGCGCTCTTCACCCTCAACGAAGAGATCTGCCACAACTGCAAACGTAAGATAGAAGGGTACTTCCCCTTTGAGAGAGGTGTGACGGCCCTGGCCTACAATGAGGATGGCTCGACGGTGGAGGTGACCTATCGCACCGATCGTACCGACACCCTGAAGCTGCATAAAGCGTTCGATAAGATCAAACTCGAGGTTGTTGAAACCAGGTTGAAAGAAGAAGCAAAATAATAAAAAAGGCCGATACCTGCGCTCACATATCATGTCAGACCCCGGGATACTTCTGTATCCCGGGGTCTCTTGTTTAAGCAGCCTGGCAACTGTCTACTGCATCCTTTTGATGATGCTGTACGACTGGATGATGCCCAGCTCCCCGGCCTTGCGCAGGTCGTCAAGACCTGCTTCGGCCTCACCGATGGAGAGACGTGAAATTCCCCTGTTAAAGTAAGCTTCAGCAAACTGAGGCTCCAGCTCGATGGCTCTGGTATAATCAGAGATAGCAGCACGGTAGTCTTTCTCCAAGATGAAGATCTCAGCCCTGTTGTACCAGGCATAGATGAAATCGGGGTTGAGGCGGATGATCGACTCATACTCCTTCAGGATCTCATCGTAGTCGATCGAACGGGTGGATATCTCAGGTATCCTGATCCTACCCGGCAGCTCACCTCTGGAGAAAAGCTCAATATCACTGCTCCGATCCATCATCATCGGCTCATCCTGCAGACGATCATATTCCATCTGCTTGGTACGAATCACAGCCCTCGCAAATCGTGCGAGCAGCATTTCGGGGTTCATCTCCAGAGCCCTGTTCATATCTTTCAGTGCACTCTCGTAATCCTGCACCAGCATAAAATCCATTCCCCTGCCGAAAAAGAGCGCTTCGCTGCGCTGTTCCTCATCCAGCCGACGTGAGTAGTTGTCGATCGATCGGAAATGGGTCTGCACCTGCAACTCGTTCAGTGGTGCCTCCAGGTTGGTCACCTTCAGGATCCAGTTCAACCCAAACTGGTTGTTGGCCTGATCCATCGTCGCGGAATAATATACCGGTCGGCGCACCTCCACCGACCTTTCATAATAGGTGAGCACAAAAAGCGGTTCTAACTCCACCGGGGCATGAATATTCTGCACCTTGCCCCTGCTCTGCCGCTGATACTTCGACTTCTGTGAATCCTCCTCATGCGCCACCACCAGCAGTTTGAACTTCTCAATGTTGGTATCTTTCTCATCACGCGTACCCATTGTACCTTCGTCACCGGCTGTTTCACCCTGTAGCTTCGGATCGCTGGTGGCTTGCCTGCGGGCTTTGGCCTCTTCGGCACGCGCCAGGAGATAATCGTTCTCAGCACCGCGCAGGTCGTTCAGTTCTCTTCTGAGCTGTGAGCGCATGTAATAACCGTTGAAGAAATCGGGATGAGCATCGAGCACCAGATTCAGGTCGCTGAGAGCCCCATTCTTGTCACCGATCTCGTTTCTCAGCACGGAGCGGTTGAGGTAGGCGATGGTGTTGCCGGGGTCAAGCTCCAACACCTTGTCGAAATCACTGATGGCGCGGTTGTTGTCTGCTACCTGTGCACGCAGCAGGCCACGGTTGAAACGGGCTATCAGGTTGTTCTCCTCTGATTCAATCACCCTGTCGTAATCGGCCATCGCTCCGCGAAGATCGTTCAGGTGGTACTTCACCAGCCCCCGGTTGATGTAGTTCCCGGTGAAATAGGGATCGAGGCGGATCGCCTCATCCAGGTCGGCCAGTGCCTTGTTGTACTCCTTCTGCTGGAAGTAAAGCAGCCCGCGGGCAGAAAACGACTGTGCAGTATAGGGATCGATCTCAATCGACTTGTTCAGATCAACCATTGCCTGTATGGTGTCTCCCTGCTCGAGGTACATCTGAGCCCGGGTGAGATAGCCGGGTGTGTAATCGGGGAAGCGTCGCAGGAGTACTTCAAAGAATTTCTCAGCCACCTCATACTGCTCCATCTCTACGTTAACAATACCCATGTTAACCAGGGTGATCCTGTCTTCGGGAAAGAACTCAAGGCTTCGCTGGTAATCGGTGGCAGCCAGTTGATACTCCTCCTGGTTCTGGCGAGCAGCCCCTCTCAGCTGATAGGCAGCCGTGTAATAGGGATTGCGCAGCAAACACTCCGAGGCATCCTCCTCTGCACCCTTGAAATCATCGAGCATGAACTTCGACATCGCCCTGAAATAATAGGGCTCAGCAAGATAGGGCTTGGCCGAGATCACCTGGTTGAAGTACTGGATAGCCAGAACGTAATCCTCAAAATAGAGGGCATTCTTGCCGATCATCATCACACGATCGGTGTTCACCTGTGCCGATGCCGACAAGGTAGAGAGAGCAATAAGTACCGTTATGATCGTTTTTTTCATATTTCTCTGTGCGATTAACTATTTGGTTAGAACCCGCCTCACTCTGGCGGGAAGAAGCTTATCAGTATGAGTGATTTGACTACAGTTCGTTTAACTGACCACCCCTTTTTTCAGTTGAGGCGCTCCACAACTCGCGCTCCATCATCTGTCTCACGAATGGATAGGCGCAGAGTTCCTTCGGGTAGCACTTCTTCCACCAGCTCCGGCCATTCGATGAAACAACGACATCCGCTGTAGAAGTAATCCTCGTAGCCGAAATCGAATGCCTCCTCCAGCTTGTTGATGCGGTAGAAATCGAAGTGGTAGAGCGATGCCCCCTCCCTGTCCCTGTACTCGTTGATGATAGCAAAGGTGGGGCTGGCCACCCTCTCCGTGACACCCAGCTCTTCGCAGAGTGCCTTGATAAAGGTGGTCTTGCCGGCACCCATTACCCCGTAAAAGGCAAACACCCTGTACCCATCCGTCTGCCGGAGGAAATCGCGTGCTGCGATGCCGATCTGCCCGATATCGTCGATGACTATCTTCATAGTTTCTATTTTGGTGTAAGTGTGATCAGTGGAACAAGCATCTCTTCCATTGAAACACCTCCATGCTGATAACTGTTCTCAAAGTGAGAAAGGTAGTGATTATAATTGTTGGGATAGGCCAGCAGGTCGTTGTTGAGAGCAAAGAGATAACGTGTACTCATGTGGGGAGAAGGCAGTCCGCAGTTCTCAGGATGCAGGATGTCGAACACCCTGGAGGGGTCATATCCCAGATTACGACCCAGCTTGTAGCGAAGGCTCACGTTGGTATCGCGTTCACCAACCACCTTCACGCCGCTCTTCACCCTGATGGCCCCGTGATCGGTGGTGAGCACCACCTTGCTGCCACTGGCGGCAATGGCATCCAGCAGCGTGCGGAGTGGTGAATGCAGGAACCAGGAGCGTGTAATGGATCGGTAGGCTGACTCATCGGTGGTCAGCTCACGGATCATCTTTGACTCGGTACCGGCATGAGACAACATATCGATGAAGTTGAAAACAACGATATTCAGGTCTTTCTTCTGCAGCACCGGGAAGCGAGCGTTCAACCGTTCACCCTCGCGGTTACTGCTTATCTTGTGGTAGGAGAAGCTCTTCAGGATGCCGAACCGCTCTAGTTGACGGTTGATCAGCTCCTCTTCCTGCATGTTCATCCCCTCCTCATCACCTTCATCGACCCACAGGTCGGGGTAGAGCTCCGCCAGATTGCGAGGCATCAGCCCGGAAAAGATGGCGTTACGGGCATATGGTGTGGCAGTTGGGAGAATGCTGCAGTAGAGCTCATCCTGCGAGGTGTAAAGACCGGTGACGATCTCTTTCACCGCCAGCCACTGATCCAGCCGGAAGTTATCGATCAGGATGAAGAAAACCTTTTCCCCTTTGTCCAACAGGGGGAAGAGTATCTTCCCGAAGAGCTCGGGACTGATCAGAGGTCTGTCTCCGGGGCTGATCATCCATTGTTCATAGTTGCGGCGGATGAACCGTCCAAAGGCGTTGTTGGCCTCTCTCTTCTGCACCTCCAACAGCTCTTTGAGCGGATGACCTGTTTGATCCAACTCCAGCTCCCAATAAACCAGTTGCCGGTATAATGCCATCCAGTCGCCGGTTGATGAACACCGTTCCATCTCCTGACTGATACGGGTAAATGCTTCGCGATAGCTTATGGTAGCTGTATCGTTGATCAGTTCTTTCTGATCCAGTATCTTCCTTACGGTAAGAAGGACCTGGTTTGGGTTGACCGGCTTGATGAGGTAGTCGGTGATCCTGCGGCCGATGGCCTGCTCCATGATCCCCTCATCCTCACTGCGGGTCACCATCACCACCGGCATATCAGGAAAAACAGTGTTCAACCTTGAGAGTAATTGCAGTCCCGACATCCCGGGCATCTGCTCATCCAGGAAAACGATGTCGTAGCTATTTTCGTGACACATAACGAGGGCATCACTTCCATTGGAGGCACAATCGGTCCTGTATCCCTTCTCTTCGAGAAAAAGGATATACGGTTTCATGAGATCGATCTCATCATCCACCCAGAGAAAGTGTGCCTTGTACATTGTCTGCCGTCTTGATTGCCCAAGGGTTGAAAATGGAGCAAATGTATCGATTTCCGCTCTATCTCACAACCTTTTTTGCTTTTTTAGGATGCTGCCCCAAGCATGAGATTCGGCCGGTAGCGTTCTTTCCGATTTTTCCGACAGAAATGTTTCACAGTATGCGTAAAAAGTATATATTTGTAAGTAAGGAACTGTTCAGACTGTTTAGTCTATACCAAAAAAAAATCACCACACAAAACCAAAAATTGTTATGCAAATAACCGCAAATGCCAAACATTTTATCGACCTGGAAGAGAAGTACGGAGCACATAATTACCATCCGCTACCGGTAGTGCTGTCACGAGGTGAGGGATGCTACCTCTGGGATGTGGATGGAAAAAAATACTTCGACTTCCTCTCCGCCTACTCAGCCGTCAACCAGGGACACTGTCACCCCAGGATCGTGAAGGCACTCACCGAACAGGCAGGACGGCTTTGTCTCACCTCACGTGCTTTCTACAACGATGCACTGGGGCCTTACGAAAAATATATCAACGAATACTTCGGATATGACAAGGTGCTCCCGATGAACTCCGGTGCGGAAGCGGTGGAGACTGCCCTCAAGCTGGCCCGCAAGTGGGGTTACCTGAAAAAGGGCATACCGGAGAACAAAGCGTTGATCATCGGGTGTGAAGGCAACTTCCACGGCCGCACCGTCACCATCGTCTCCCTCTCCACCGACCCCGATGCACGGGCTGACTATGGTCCCTATACGCCCGGTATCGAGATAATTCCCTATAACAATGTAGCAGCACTCGAAGCTCTGCTGGAAGAAAAAGGCGATAGCATTGCCGCTTTCCTGGTGGAGCCGATACAGGGCGAAGCAGGTGTCTTCGTGCCGGACGAGGGATACCTGAAAGCCTGTTACGACCTCTGCAAGAAACACAATGTGCTCTTCATCGCTGATGAGGTGCAGACCGGTATCGCCCGCACGGGACGGTTGCTCTGCAGCGACCATGAAGGAGTGCGTCCTGACATCGTGATCCTGGGCAAAGCAATCTCGGGAGGGGTGTTGCCCGTCTCGGCAGTGCTGGCCGATGATGAGGTGATGCTCACCATCCGTCCGGGTGAGCATGGCTCCACCTTTGGTGGGTTCCCACTGGCCTGCAGGGTAGCAACGGCTGCGCTGGAGGTTGTGAAGGAGGAGAATCTTGCAACCCGTGCTGAGGAGCTTGGCAGGATCTTCCGTGAGGAGATGAGCCGGATAAAGAGTCCCATGATCCGCCAGGTAAGGGGCAAGGGACTGCTCAACGCAGTGGTGATTGAACCCCACGAAGGTAAAGAGGCGTGGGACGTCTGCATGAAGATGGCCGAGAACGGGCTGCTTGCCAAGCCGACACATGGCCATATCATTCGTTTCGCACCTCCGTTGGTGATCACCGAATCAGAGCTCCACGAAGCGATCGCCATCATCCGTGACTCAATCAAAGCGATGGAATAACAGAATCGTTTCCCGTTTCTTAGTTTATGGATTATAGTTAGTACGTTTACACGTTGATGGGTTACACGTTTAAAATGCTTATTGCTTATAACTAATCGCTTATCGCTAATAGATGCAAACAACCTCAAAACTGCTGATGGTACGTCCTGCCCGCTTTGCCTTCAATGAGGAGACGGCGCAGAACAACTATTTTCAACAACCCTCCGGTTCCGAATCGGTATCGGGGAATGCGCTGGAAGAGTTCGACGCCTTTGTACGCCTGCTGCGTGCCAACGATGTGGATCTGACGGTGGTGCAGGACAGCCCGGAGCCCTGGACACCCGACTCCATCTTTCCCAACAACTGGTTCTCCTCGCACATCACCGGAGAGCTGGTGCTCTACCCCATGTTTGCAGCAAACCGTCGCAAAGAGAGGAAAAGGGAAGTGCTGGATCTGCTGCGCCGGAAGATGAACCACCGTAAGGTGGTGGATCTGACCCCATGGGAGGAGGAGGGTGAGTTTCTGGAGGGTACCGGCAGCATGATCTTCGACCGCGACAGAGGGGTAGCCTACTGTTGCCGTTCGCCCCGCACCTCGGAGAAGGTGCTGGCGGAGTTCTGCTCACGGATGAACTACGATGCCCTGCTCTTTGATGCGGTCGACGCGCAGGGTAACGCCATCTACCACACCAATGTCATGATGGAGGTGGGGACACAGGTGGCGGTGATCTGCCTGGAGGCGATCCGCGACGAGGGTGAGCAGCGCAAGGTGGTGTCACGGCTGACAGCCGCCGGGAAGATCATCGTGGAGATCACCCTCGATCAAATGAATCATTTTGCCGGCAACATGCTGGAGATCAAAAGCCGCGGCGGAGAGCCCCTGATGGTGATGTCAGCCTCGGCCCGTAAAGCACTGACACCCGATCAGGAGAGGACTATTACCACCTTCACCCGCATCCTCTCCAGCGACCTGGGGACCATCGAGGCCAATGGCGGGGGATCGGCACGCTGCATGCTTGCTGAAATATTCTGCTGATCGGGTTACATTTCTCAGGAATTGGTTTTATTATCATTTTTTTAATTTACTTTGCATAAGGAAGTAGTGTTTCAACCTTTTAAATCAAGAAGTAGTATGTCATTTAAAAAAGAACTGAAAGAATTTCTCATGCGCGGCAGCGTCGTTGACATGGCCGTGGGCATTGTGATTGGAGGTGCCTTTGGCAAGATCGTAACCTCCTTCGTGAACGACATCCTGATGCCACCCATTGCCATGGCAGTTGGCGACACCAAGTTTACAGAGATGAAAGTGGTGTTGAAAGAGGCAGTATTGCAGGGTGAGGAGATCCTCGCTCCGGCCATCACCTGGAATTACGGCTCCTTCATCCAGGCAATTGTTGATTTCCTGATCATCGGTATCTCCATCTTCTTCGTCATCAGAGCGATGAACAACATGAAGCGGAAGAAAGAGGAAGAACCTGCTCCTGCAGCACCACCCGAACCGACCAAGGAGGAGACCCTGCTGACCGAGATCCGCGACCTGCTGAAAAAAGATTAAGAGGATTCTCTAACAAGCGAAATGAAAGAACGGATTGCCTCGGTGATCCGTTTTTTTACTGTAACTCCGTGAGATACTTCCAATATTTTTTTGGCATATGTTGGCGTTGTAGTTTGGGGTTGAGCCGCTCACGGATGGTGATGCTGCGGAAATACTCCTTCCACATCTGTTGGAAGAATCGTTCCTCGTCCGACTGTTTCTCTCCTTCCAGCTGTCCGAGTCTCAGCGCCGACAGGTCGGCAGGCGAGAAGGAGACATCCTGCACGATATGGGTGTCCCAGTAGAGGCCCTGATTGCGTGTGGTATCGTAGAGGATCCAGGGCTGCGAGGAGTAACGGTTGCGGAAATGCTTCACCACCAGCGGAAGCACGTTATAACGAGGTGCGATGGGTGCGAACCAGATACCATCGGCAGTCTCCTGGAAGCGGACAAACTGCACGAGGCGTTCTGCCTCGCGAGAGATTTGCTGTGCGATCTCCTTCACCCGCAGCACATCGGTGTCACCAAAGTTAAGTTCCACCCCTTGGGGGTGATCAATATTCTTACAAATGTAGCGGAAGAGTAGCATCTCCGTCTCCGGCATTCCGGAGATCCAGACGCTCATCATCATCTTGCGGGCAATCTTCGATAGCTTCTTCTCCAGGCTGTTCCATACCCGTGATGCCTTCTCCTTATCCGTTTCCACCACGTATCGCTCATCGGCGAAGAGCGGCTGCTGATCAGAGGCCGATAGAATCATATCGGGAAAGCGCTTCCCGGCATAGGCGAAGAAGATACAGGAGAGCAACCCTTCAAAAGTTTTGTCGTAGAGGAACAGGATCATCACTTCACTCTCCCCACTCTATGGCATACTGTAGCAGCTCGGCCACCCGTTGCTTCTGCTTCTGCGTCACCTGCCTCCTCACATACTGGGGTGTGAGCTCCTGCACTGTCTGCATTGGCAACTCGCGGCAGAGGATGAAATACTGCGCCCGCTTCATCACCACCCCGATCTTCTTCAGTTGCGTACTACTGAGACGTCCGTAACGTCGTGATGCAACAATCAGCTTGGCCGATTTCACGCCGATGCCGGGCACGCGGAGGATCATCTCGTAGGGCGCCATGTTCACATCTACCGGGAAGAACTCAGGATGTCTCAATGCCCATCCCATCTTGGGGTCCAGATCGAGATCCAGGTCGGGATGTGCCTCATCGACAATCTCGGAGGCTTTGAACTCGTAGAAACGCATCAGCCAGTCTGCCTGATAGAGCCTGTTCTCCCTCACCAGTGGTGGTGCGGCGAGTGCCGGCAGGCGACTGTCGCCCCTGTTCACCGGGATGTAACCGGAATAGTAGACCCGCTTGAAGGAGGGTCGCCGGTAGAGTGCCGAGGCGAGGGTGAGGATCTGGCGATCGTTGTCGGGAGTGGCACCGATGATCAGCTGGGTGCTCTGTCCCGCAGGTACGAAGCGGGGTGCGGAACGGTACTTCTTACGCTCTTCGGCGCTCTCCAGCATCCCCTGTTGGATGAAGCGCATGGGGGCGAACACCTCACTGTAGCTCTTCTCGGGAGCCAGCAGCTTCAGGTTCTCCTCAGAGGGGATCTCCAGGTTAACACTCATACGGTCGGCATAGCGTCCCGCCTGTGCAATCAGCTCATCACTCGCACCGGGGATGGCCTTCATATGAATGTAACCGTTGAAGCGGTATTGTTCACGTAACAGCTTCACCACCCGCAGCATCT
>CAZBFS010000046.1:0-10097 GCA_964491215.1 uncultured Proteiniphilum sp. | reverse complement strand
CACCTTTGGTTAAGAATGAACAGATTGAGTCTTTAAAGTAATAGTTTAGCATGGTCTTTTTAGATCATTCAGTTAAATCTTTTTTGGCTTGGTATTCCTTATCAATTCTTATCCAGTTGTATTTAGTAACCCTTATTATTACAAACCCAATTGCACATTACTCCTTCGCATCACGTTTCATAAATGTAAAGCGGGCCTTCAGGCAGGGGCGGAGGGAGAGGTCGTAGGTGCCCATCTGGAAGTAGTTACGACTGTCCTTGTTGGGATTCATATTCTGATAGAAATGAAGACCACGCCCAAGTGTGATGTCCCAATTGTTACTTGTGCGTATGTAACGGTCGTGTGAGTTCCCGTCAAATTCATATTCAAACGTCATTGTATTGCCCTCCATGTCACCGAGTGTTTCCTTGATACGTTTTAGGTTATCATTGATAACGGCAGATTCTTCGGGTGTTTCGCCAGGCTTTGTTACAAGACGAAACATCTTACAGTCTCCAATTTTGACCAAAATCTCAATGAAACGTACGAGGTTGACAATTTGGAAACCGTTTGTAAGATAAGGCTCTTCCAGCAATACAACGGAAGCACCTTTGAGATATTCCGCAAAAAGATCGTCGTAACTGTAACCCGTGTCTCCGTACTGTATATCTACTGTCTTTTCTTTAGGCCCTTCGTCTAAAATGGACAAATCCACCCGATGAGCAGACATTGGATTAGCTGTCGGTTGCACAACCGCTTCTAGATTAGTCTCTGATGCGATCGATGTTTCCGTAGTAATTTCCGTCAGAAATTCCACATTCAGCTCTTTGCGTGGATTCTGTGTTGCAGTACTCTGTTTGCTTTCAGGGCAATATACCACCACCTTCTTGCCATCCTTGTTGATGTATGACATGTTGATTTGTGCATATTCCTCATCGGGTTTGCGCTTGTTTAACTGCTCTTTTACACGACGGCGTCCTTCAAGGGCGTATTCCACAATTTCGTCAAATTCCTCGTCGGTAGGTTGACCTGTAGGGAAAAGCAGTTTGATAAAACCAGAGATGGTCTTTTGGAGGGCACGATTATCTCGACCTTCAATATTGTCGCCTTTCTTCAATCGGGTATTTACAATGCTGACATAGTCACTATCGTGCACAAACAGATAATGCAAGGCCTCCGACATATAATCGGTGATCAGGCCGAAGTTATTGTTGTATGCGCTGTCATCAATTTTTGGAATCTCCCAGCCGGGAATATAATTATAAATGCGATCGATGACTGCCAAATCAAACGCATCGGGCAGTGTTACGAGCAAATCATGGTCATAGCTGTTAACAATCTGAGAGACGTTCAGGTCGAAGTTTCCTACGAAAGAGAAGCTGGCATAGCCTGTCACCTCTCGCCCACGCGAAAAACGTCCGTTTGCCATATAGTCCTTCATAATTTGGACTGTATCCGTATCCTTGATTTTCATCTTGGCCACTTCGTCAAAGGCCACGTTATCCCAAAAACCCACAGCACCCACTTGTTTGCGTTGGTTGTTATAGAGAAGCGTTGCCGTGGATGCCTGACCGCCAGAAAGCAACGTAGAATAGGGGGAGAATTCAGAATAGAAATAACTTTTACCAGTACTTCTTCCACCCAGTTCGATGCTGTTGTAATTACTTTGCACCAAGGACAGGAAACGGGACAGTATATGAAATTTTAATCGTCGTCCATCCTTGTCGCCAATTAGCTTGCGCGAGCGTTCTTCCAACCAATCCGGGTTGATTCCAATACTTCGGATGAGCACATCTATCCATTCATCGGTAGTGAATTGTTCACGGCCACGGAAAAACTTATTTGCATCGAAGTGGGCTATCTGAATGGGACGTAGGTCTTCAATGAAAAAAGCATAGTCATCTTCTTGTACTTCGTTGTAAGCCAATGTAACTTCTGCCCATATACCACTCTCTAGTAATTTTTCGTTTTGTTGGTAGAAATTGGGATTGATGGCGATGCGCTTGGAGGCAAAATTTTCCATTTCAGCCCAATAACGTTTTTCACGCTCCACATACTTCACATGAATCTTGTCGATGAACTTATGGCGCTTTCTCTGCTCCACAATAGCCTGTGCCTTGTTCGACTCATCGGGGCGAACATAGCATTTCTCTATGGTTTTGAGTACTGCCTTTTTGCCTTCTTCAATCTCTTCGGGGTCTTCGCTTGCACAATAGCGCGACAACAAAAATTCCAACACAAAAGAAGGAACGTTCACCGCACGCTTTATCTCGTGCAACAGATCTTTGCGTACTACCTTACCTGGAAAGGCATCGTGTAATTTTATATCGAGAGCATTCATCGTTTAGTTATTTTCAAAATCCAACTTTAGTGTGGAGAGTGTGGCATTGGTCTCAGCATCGAGTGCCGTTACCATGACACTTGTACCCACGTATTCATCATTGATGCTAATCGGTTGGCGCACCTTTGAAACGCCGGCCGGTAAGTTCACCAGTTCCGTCACGTTATTGTAAAATTTACTTTCTTCGGGTTTTCCGATGACGATGCCGTTGTTTCCAACAATCTTGAGGCGTATATTTACATCATCCACAAAGAGATCTTCGAAATAGATGTTTATGTCAATGATTGGTCGTCGGCTGTAAACCGTTCCTCCCACTTTATCTTTATATCTCAGCTGAATGGTGAACTCATGTCGCTCAATCTCTTCCTGAAGCCTTATGCTAATCATCGGTACGATGTTCTCCTGAAGCGATAACCCTTCGTGGTAGTATACCTCGCCACGTCTAAAGACAGTGAATCCCTTGGCAAAACAGAATTTCATGACTGCATCATTCAGACCCAGTTGTGACGGAGTGAATGACAACGTGTTTTCCGATTCATTGAGGTTACCGGCTATCATTCTCCGTTCTTCTAGAACAATGTTGCTGCCCACAGGCTTGCATATTTGGTCACCCACTCTGAAGACAGGCTGTATCATGAAACCATGGTCGGCAACCAGTACGGCGAGGTCGAACTTCAGTCGGCGACAGCCAGTCAAAAGTAGAACTAATTTATTCATCACAATTTCCATGGCAGCTAATCCATCCAGCTTGTCGTTTTCGCCAGCCACGTCGATACCTACACTTCTGACCACCAGCAGTCGGGTGTTCTCATGTATGGCTGTCGGGTCAAAATCCTCCAACCGTACATCCTGTATCTCTGCCCCCGTTTTATTTTTAAGATAGGATATTCTGTCATCGGGAGTGATGATGGATGCTCCGTCCACCAAAGGCTGCAGTTTCCCTTCTTGCACATCCAAGGTGACGTCACCGAGATGGTTGGCCATGCCGAAACGGGTCACAGATGGTAAAAATGACACTTTCGCATCGCATTCAACGCCGTTGCTAAAAATGTGCTTTATTCTTTTGCTGAAATCATTGCCCATCTCATAGCGAAATGCATCAACCATGACAAACACCACACGTTTTCCCTCATTCAATGCCGGATAGACCTTTTCTACGCAACCCTGATTTTTTGCCGATGACAAATCTTTCAGTTCCTCGGCCTTTTGCTGATAGATCTTCACACTGCGCTCTGTAAACTCACGATACCGGGTGTTCAGAATGTCAGTTAAATCTTTTGCCTGCTTCGGTATGCTGATGGCCTCCATCTTTTCTTTATGGAAGCGTCTGAAAGCAAAATCGGCTTCGCAGCCACGATCTGTATACCATTTTATCAATTCAGCCAGATTTCCGTCGCTTTTTATACCATGGTTTATGCAGTTGGTCAACGTGAGCAGATGGTTGGCCAACTTCCAGAATGTAGCCACTTCGGTATCCTCCTGATACCATACGCCATCGATGTTTTTATTATAGAGTGAGTACGCTTCACTGAGCCTGCCCTCTTTCACGTTGTTGATAAAACGCTCGTATTCCACAACATTTTCAAAACAGAACGTAACCCGTTCACCAAGATGCTTTACCTTGGCAAAGACATTCTGCAGATGAAGTTGTTCGGCTATCTTGTTGGCCATTCTTACATAGATTTCACGGAGATTTTGTTGGTTACGGAGCTTGTCACACACCAGATAAATCTTGTCTTTCAGTTCAATGGGTGCTATGGATATGCTCTTCATGCTGTCGGGTATTTCTACAGGCAGGTCGAAGACAAACTCGCTGAACAGCAAATAGCTCCACAATTTCTCTTGCACCTCGTTAAGTGAGACGCCATTGGTCTGAAGACCCGGAAATTGTATGTCGGCAAAGCGTTGCCATTCCTGCCTCCACTTCATGTTATGGCACGAACTTTGGGACAGCAGCCCCACGGTCATCTCTGCAACACTCTTTCCTCCCGTAAGCTGTTCCAGCTCTGGATAGACAGTGCCATCGAGCAGGGCATTGATCATGTTGAACGACGTAGATCCACTTGCAAACAACTGGTCCAACTCTGTCATCTTGGTTGGGAGAAACGTCCGGCAAATGTTTTTGTAGTCATCCTGAGGACCAATGGGGAAAATTGCAGCCCCTTTAATGAAACCGCTGAAAGGCTCCTCCACCCAACCGCGATCGTTCGCCGGCATCTGCTTGTTTCGATAGATTATCATGCGCGTCTCCTTGTCAAGCGACAGCTCGATACTCCAGAAACGTGATGCCGACAAACGCGCGTGGAGTAGTCCTTTGGTGGTATCAATTACTTTGTAACCACGTTCCTTGGCCAGAGGCAACAAGTCGTGATAAATGCCTTCCTTGTCATAGATGATGAGCGCCGGTGTTTCAGGTTTCATCTTCTCTTTCCAGTGGTCTAATATATATCCTTGTATGTCCATTCTTGTTTTTCAGTTTTACATGGAAATTCCACGTTAATTACTTGGAGATATTATGTTAATTACGGACAAAGTACGTTTTTGAATTTGGATTGAATATCAAATATATACGTATTTAACTCACTTAAAGAACCACAGCATTTGCTCGGAATTTGCTCGGAATTTGCTCGGAAAGTTACCACTGCATCCCTCATTTTACGAGCGACCATTCCGAGGTATTTCCCTGGCTTTTATTCTGAATATCGCCATTTTTTTTCAATTTCTTCAGAATATACTCAATTCTGTTCATTTTTTGTGTGTCCGACAGCTGGTCCGATAGCACGTTCCAAAGCAATTTTACAATTTCTGATTTCGTCAGTGTTCTGTGATCACGCAACGCATCAAGTAGCATTGCTTCACACGATTTGGTTTCGAGTCCCTTGTGCTTTGAATATTCCACTTTTTTATCTGTAGATTGTGCAAGGGCCTTTGCAATAAAGACATGTGGACGTCGTCCTTCCACGAGATGCTTTTTGCGCAACATGTCAATGGCGTTGTCATTGATGGCCTTACCCTTCTGCAATTGGTCAAGAAGCACAGCATCAGTGAGGGTGATGTCTTGGTTAGACATCAGCATCAAACTATAGTTCTCGTCAATTACCGTACCCGGCAAGTGCATCACCACATGCGATTCAGATGTTCCGTCGTAGTCCGGCATTGGCAAATATCGTTCCTTTTGCCTTACGAAGAGATTGTGTATTCCGTAGCCCTGCGAGTCGATCATTTTCACGTTCACCATCGCTTTCATCAGAAATGGATTGCGATAGCGTTTTGGCGTTTTGGTGCCGAGCACGTACTCTTCATAGTCACCCTCAAAGAAACCGCCCGCGTTTTCAAAGGTCAGTTTTTCCTTTTCTTCGGTCACTACAATGCGTTCATTTTGGACGTACTCCTGATGGGCAATGCAGTTGTGCAGTCCCTCAAGAATGCTTCGGGTATCATACTTCCACACCTCTGCCGGTATGAGTGAGGTGTGCGGATAAATCTTGAAACGATAATTACGGATACGGCCAAGCAGTTCGCTGGTGGTCTTGATAAACGGAATGGTAAAGATGTCGCCAAACGTTTCGCCATCCTGAAAACATTTCCACACCAATTGTGCAATGTGATTGAGCTTGTAGGCTTTCTCTTTTTTGCCAACCAAAAGCATGGCTGCACGAGTTATTTTTCCGTCCTGTGTCAGGTTTGCCTTATCGAGGAACACCATGTCGCTCCACGTCTCCATTTCGTTAACGAAGTCGGGGAAGCGAAGTTTGTAACCATCACGTGCCAAATGAATAGCCTCTCCATCAAGATCGTCAATGGTAGCATCCTCTATGATTTTGGCTGTCCAGTCCACCTTCGATGTGTAGATCTCACGCATCCATTCTTTATATGGTGTTAGCTCTGTCACATGACTGTCTACTCTCACGTATGGCTTGTTCAAGAAAGTGGTTGGTTCACTCACAGCTGCCGGTATCTTAAAAACCACCACGCGAGTTGTACCCTCATACATAAACTCGTTGATGGTGAAATTAACCTTAGGCGCGATATACTGACGCAGATATATTTCCAGTGATTGATTGCCCTGCGCCTTAATTTTCGATGCGTCAAAGGTTGTTCCTTTCACGCTGAGCGTAGCATCATCCACGCCGAAGTAGAGGTAGGCATAGTCTTGTCGGTCGAGGCAAGCGCCATTCGACAGTGCTGAGATGTAACGTCCCAGCTTCTGTGCTTCCTGATAGTTGGATTTGAACTCCAAATACCGGTTCTCCTTTTTCATGGAAGCTATCTGCTCATTCAGCAGGTCGGTTTGTTTTTGATTCTTTTCCATGATCTTCTCTATTCTGTTAAAATCCTAATCCGGGTTCTTTGGGAACTGCTTTCTTTCGGTTCGATTTCTTTTCCCTGGGCTTGTTTTCGCAAAGATGTTCGAGGCCGTGGGTAAGAGCCAGACACCAGTCTTTTTTGGCTTTCTGCGTAACACGGGCAGGATACATGCTCATGGCGAGGTGGCTCCAGTCATAGTCACCCTTTTCGAGTGCGTTCATGTTGGTTTGGCATTCGTTGCGCCATGCTGCATGGGCTATCAGTTGCACCAGCGGAGCGGCCGTCACCGGCACGCCGTCGTCGTGGTTAGGCACATAGCCAAGTCCCATCACGCGGTTCACCTCTTCCATCATGCCTGCCACCTGTTCTTTTTCGCTGCGTATGGCAGTCTCCTGCGTTTTGTCTTTTGCCGCGAGGGTGGCATCGAGCTGACTGCGTAGTCGTTCATCCTCGTTGCGGAGAGTCATCATGAGGTTGGGCAGGGTGTTCTTTGACAACCGTGGGTAATATACCCAATAGGTTAGTGTACCATCGGCCGATGATAGGGGCCAGTATATGGGCGCTTTTCGGCGGCTCTTGGTATAGCGTTTGAAGTGGTACTCAAAGAACCCGGATGGCTGTGTCATATATTCTTGCAGGTTTTTCACGCCAATCAGTTGGCAGAGTTCATATTCCATGTCGTCGGCCTTATTGTGCCACAGCAGGTGCATCACGTCGCGCACCTTTTCAGCGAGATTGAGCGGGGATTTCAGCTGGTTGCAGAGTATGCCGTTGTCGGGTATACTCACACTATAATCGCTTGGCACATCGCTGAGGCTTACCACGGGCATGAAAGGCAGCGCATCGAACAAATCACCAAAAGGTGGAATTGTTTCCGGATGCTGCGCATAACGGATGTCCCAACGTCCGAAAGCCATGCCCACCAGTTCCTGCACCATCTCCTGTGCCATCACCTTGCAGTCGATCAGGTTCCGGCTGCTTGCACCGCCTATGGAGAGGAGTTCCTCGTAAGGTCGGCGGCTTTTATAATCGTTGAGCGTTTTGCGGAAGTCGCTGTCACGGTCAATATGGGCCAGGTCCATCCACAGGTCATCGTTCTCCCTGACCAGTTCCTGGTAGCGGGCGTGGTCTGCACTGAGTTGTTCCTGTAGCTTTTTAAAGCAGTCTGCCAGACTATCCTCGATGCCTATTTGTGCGATCAGTCCGTGGTATTCCAGATTGGTCTCGTCCAGGCTGAACCACTTGCGCTTGATGCCGATGATGGCATTGACAATGCGCTCAATATCGGATTGACGGGTGGCGTAGTCGGGCATGGGGAGAAGATTGACGTAACCATTTACTTTATGCTGGGCGCAGTATTGATTAATAAGGTATTGGGAGATTATTGAGTTTATAAAAGAATTGGTTATCAGTGAATTACTTTCTGAGATTCTCGTTAATGCATGACCTTCGTGGGTGAAGAACATGCCTTTCTTAATAATATGTGCATCAAGAATGTCGCCTCTTTTACCATAACCACATCCTATGTGCAGTTGATAACTCGAATTTCTTAAAACAGAAGACGAGTTTCTAATTATCTCACCATTATTTCTCCATTTCACTAATTCCTTATAGGGGTAATACATTGTATTGAAAGCACCACCATGATATAAGTGATAAAACTCTTTTTTTGAGGTTGTTTCAAAGAACAATCTAAAAAACATATCAGGAGATACAAATGAATGACCTTGACGTGCAACAATTCCTCGTTTTTCTAGATTGTTAAATTCGAATAATGAAAGAATATTTAAGTCAAAGTAATATCCAATTATACTATTCGGCAAACTATCAAAATCGATTGACTTTTTACAATACGTCCATTTCACATCTTCTCCCCGGTTATACGAATGAATCACAGCGTGAAGCTGTTCGTCTTTTTCTTCGGGATTGACATCCAGCACATCCATAAAAACACCTTCCACATCGGAGCTGTACTTGTTAAGTACCAACGTTGAGGTTTCCACGCTGGCATCCAAAACGCCCCAGCCGGTATCGGCACAGTTGGTGATAAATCCACAGAGGTTGCGGCGACGGAAAGACTCGTAGGAGGACTTGATCATCACCGTGCGGTCGAAGATAGCGCCAAGACGGCCACCCTCCGCCAGCATCTCCTGCATACGGTCAAAGAAAGCACACACGAGGTTGCGGCACCAGGCCGGGTAATTCTTGTCGAGATAGGAACTGGTATTCTCGCTGCCCTCACCAAAGGGCGGGTTCATTACGATGCAGTCGAAACGGCGTTGGCACAGGTCGATAAAGGCAAAGCCACGGGTGGCGTCCTCGCTGAAAAGTGCATTCTCATAGCCTTCTTCTTCGCTCATTTTCACAGACAACTGCAACAGCGCAGCCTGCAGGCGTTCGGTAACCTCATCAAAAAAAGTCTCCTTGTTCTTGAGGAGTTCCTTGCGCACTTCGTTCTCTGCCATTATCCTGTCACGTTGTTCCTCGCTATCGAACAATTCCCCAGCTTTAGACTGGTTTACTTTGCTCCAGTTCTTGCGCAGAGATTCGATGTCATCTTCTATCTCCTTCTCCATCTTGAAGAGTAGGCCGGCCTCACCCACGAACTGCATCTTGTCCCAAATCTTGGAGAGCAGGCGTTGCATCGGTTTGTCGAGTTCCTCCATCAGTCCCTTGAGCAAACGCTTGTTTCCAGGCATGGACTCCGCCAACACGAGGTTGCTCTTTTTGATGAGCGGGCGCTCACCAGCCTGCAGATTTATGTCGCTGTAGCTTCGTTGCGCACGCAGCCAAATGCTGAGGGCAGCAATCTGTAAGGCACGAGGGTCAATCTCGCAACCGAAGATGTTGTGTTCCAGAATCAAACGGGGTACTTCACGGCGGAAATCCTGGCGGGTCATCACCTCACGGAATGCATGCAACAACTGAGGTTGATGATCCCACGCATCCATATAAATGTATTCGTACACGTCATAAAGATAGAGACCAAAGTGCATGCTGCCGCAAGTAGGGTCAAGCGAGAGGATTTCGGTGGGTTCCTTGATGGGCCGTTGGGTCAGTGCTTCACTCTCGCGGTGTACCAGGTAGCGGCACTGTTCTTCACCGATAGAGCTCTGCCCGTGGGTCATCTCATACCAAATGCGGCCCAGGCTATTGTCTGTAAGGTAGCGCACTACATATTCGGGTGTAAAGAACTGATTGCGGACCGCCATCTCCCGGCTGTTACGAGGTTTGTTGCTCTCTTCGCGCATCTGGCGGCGTTCCTCCAGGGAGTTGTAATACTGGAACATCCACCCGAGTGTTTCATTCTCTTTCCAGAAGTTGACGGTGCTGTCGTTCTTCTCGTCGTACCAGGCTGAGAGTTGTGTGTCGTTGATTAGGCCGAGTAGGCGCAGGAGTGAGCTCTCGTCGGGAAACACAAGTCCATAGGGCGAAAAGCGATCGAAAACGGCTGGTAGTTCAATGCTTA
>CAZBFS010000045.1:6704-10345 GCA_964491215.1 uncultured Proteiniphilum sp. | reverse complement strand
GAGGAGATCACCGACTGCATGGAGACAATCTGGGGATCCTTGTTGGGCACCTCGATACCGATGGTTCCCTTGCCGGGCATCGGGGCGATGATGCGGATACCCATGGCTGACAGGCTCAGGGCGATGTCATCTTCCAGGTTACGTATCTTGGAGATGCGCACCCCTGCCTGGGGTACGATCTCGTAAAGGGTGATGGTGGGGCCTACGGTTGCCTTGATAGAGGTGATCTCAATGCCGTAGTTGCGCAGTGTGTGGATAATCTTCTCCTTGTTATCGTTCTGCTCTTTCATGTCGACCGCCTTGTCGGAGGTGTTGTATACCTTCAGCAGGTTCATCGTAGGAAAGCGGAAAGAAGAAAGATCTTTCCGCGGATCATAATCCTCCTGCAATCCTGGCAGTAGCTCCTCTTCCTGTTCCGTTTCAGGAAGCTTACCCTGTATGCCGGGAGGGAGGGTCTCGTCATTTTTGGGAACGACCACCTCAAAGTCACTCTGTCTACTCTCTTCCTGCAAGGATGACTGATGATTTTTCGGTTCCTGAGTGAAGGTGAGGGTCACGGCGGGATCCTCATCACCCTCGTCTGTTGTTTCATCGTTGCTGCCATCCGCTTCGTCACCCTCACCTGCAGCAGCCAGCTTCGTTTTAATGCGGCTGAAGATGCGACTCAACAGGCCCGGTTGTTTCTCTTTATCCGGTTCACTGAACTCATCCTCAACAGGCAATTCCTCTTCCGGCTCCTGCCGAAAGAGCGAGGGCTTGCTGTTCACCAGTCCTTTCTGGATGGTGTAGATGGAACTTTTGCGCAGGATCACTGCCAGGGAGACGATAAAGAGCAGGATCAGCAACAACACCCCCGGCCAGCCGATGCTGCTTTCCAGCAGCTGCTCAATCTCAGTTCCGTGAGCACCCCCCCAGTTGACATGGCTGTTGGGAAAGAGTTTGCCCAGGATGAATGCACTGGCAATGGAACCACTGATCAGCCCAAAGGCGGTGATGAACAGTGCTTTCATGAAAGAGAGGTCAGACACCTTCATGACACGCAGCCCCATATAGATCAGGAACAGTGGGATCATCACCGAGAAGATCCCAAACCAGTCGTTTACCAGCATCTCAGCCAGGAAGGCACCGCCGGCGCCGGTCCAGTTGTCTACTCCAGCGTTACTTGCGCGAATCAGCTCGAAGAAGGAACGGTTGAGCACCTTGCTCTGATCGGCAGCTCCGGTGAAGAAAAAGGAGATGATAGCGAGCAGGAGAAAGATGCCGACGAAAGCAATCACCACCCCCGTGAGAAAATGAACCCGTTCATTTTTGAGAAATGCAAAGCGGTTGACACCTTTTTTTCTCGATGTAGTTGTTTTCTTCCTCTTTCTTTTAGCCATAGTCTTCTCGTTTCAACCTGTTTTTGCTGCCTTTCTGTTTTTTTCAGTGGTGTTCAGCCCAGGTGAAAGTGTGATGTGTGAATGAATGTACAAATGTAAAAAAAAGAACGTTAGATTGAAAGGCTGAATGCCTCGTTTAATGAAAAAAGATACACCTGTGGGGTGTATCTCTTTCAGCGATGAGATATGTCATCGCAATATCATCTCTTTTTCTGTTGCCCTACCAGGTAGATTCCTCCCACCAGTGCAACCACACCAAGCGCCAGTTCAACATATGCCGTTTGCTTCGCATCACTGTCCTGTGCAGTGATCTCCAGCCCCAGCAGGTCGACCGATTTCTCGCTTTGACTCAGTCCGGTGATACCCAGGTAACCCAGTACCACTGCTGCAACAATCAGCACAATACCAATCACTTTTTTCATCTGATTAAAACTATTTATTATCAAAGGTATCATATGGAACTCGCTTTAATCATTTACCGGGGTGATAATGATTATCATGCTCGTTTCATATAAACTACCGTTTAATGGTTTACTCTCTAACGCACAGCTGTCAATGATTGTTCTATTGACAATCCTTAAATAAAGCGGAAAGTCCGCGAATCACTTCGCAGACCTCCCTTGTTAACACAATCTTCATGAAACAAACTACACTATCGAGTTGATTGCAGATTGATAATCCGGCTCCTGTGCAATCTCAGGAACCAGCTCGGTATGGATCACCTTTCCTTGCGGGTCTACTACGACTACCGCACGGGCCAAAAGGCCTTTCAGCGGACCGTCGGTCATCAGCAGACCGTAATCGCTGCCGAAGTTATCGTCGCGGAAGCAGGAGAGGGTCACCACATTTTCTATTCCCTCCGTGCTGCAGAAGCGTCCTGCGGCAAACGGGAGGTCGGCAGATATACCTAGCACAACCGTGTTGTCCATCGTAGCGGCATCCTTATTGAAGCGGCGGACCGATGCAGCACACACCCCCGTGTCGAGACTAGGGAAGATGTTCAGCACGATATATTTGCCTTTGAAATCCGCTAAGCCTACTTCAGAGAGATCGCTTTTCACCAGCTTGAAGTCTGGAGCACTGCTGCCTTTCTGAGGGAGTTCGCCGATGGTATGCACAGGGTTGCCTTTGAATGTGATATTTGCCATATAATATTGTCAATTTAAAATTATTCTGAATTAAAACTCTTTGTACAGACTAAACAATAACACCTTTCAAAAGTTCAGTGCTTCTCAGTTTTTAACGTTCATCTGCCCTGCTTTAACTTTAACTCTTTTCGCAGGTAATGGGCGGTGTAGCTCTCGTCGTTTAGGATCATCTCTTCCGGTGTGCCGGCAGCCAAGATCATTCCTCCCTTCTCACCCCCCTCAGGTCCCAGGTCGATGATGTGATCCGCACACTTGATGATATCGAGGTTATGCTCAATGACGATCACGGTGTTACCCTTCTCCACCAGCTTGTTGAGGACTCCCAGCAGTACGCGGATATCTTCGAAGTGGAGGCCGGTAGTGGGTTCGTCCAGCACGTAGAGGGTGTTGCCGGTGTCGCTACGGGCCAGCTCGGTGGCCAGCTTAACCCGCTGGCTTTCACCACCCGAGAGGGTGGTGGATGACTGCCCCAGCTTGATATATCCCAATCCCACCTCTTGCAGCACCTTGATCTTGTGCAGGATGGCAGGCACGTTCTCGAAGAAGTCGACTGCCTCATTGATGCTCATCTCCAGCACGTCGGCGATCGACTTGCCCTTGAAGCGTACCTCCTGCGTCTCGCGGTTGTAGCGCTTGCCGTGGCATACCTCACAGGGTACCATCACATCGGGAAGGAAGTTCATCTCGATGGTCTTGTAACCATTGCCCTTGCACTCCTCACAACGGCCTCCCTTCACATTGAAGGAGAAACGTCCTGGCTTGTAGGCCCTGATCTTCGCCTCAGGCATGCCGGCAAAGAGGTTGCGAATATCGGAGAAGACACCGGTGTAGGTCGCGGGGTTGGAACGGGGAGTGCGACCAATGGGCGACTGGTCTACGCTCACCACCTTATCCAGGTGCTCGATCCCATTCACCGCCCAAAAGGGCAAAGGGTCTTTCAGCGAACGATAAAATTTCTGACTGAGGATCGGCTGCAGTGTCTCATTGATCAGGGTCGACTTACCGCTGCCGGAGACACCGGTCACACAGATCAGCATCCCCAGGGGAAAGGTGACGGTCACCGCTTTCAGGTTGTTGCCGGAAGCTCCTTCAATGATCAGTCTCTTGCCGTTGC
>CAZBFS010000045.1:0-6690 GCA_964491215.1 uncultured Proteiniphilum sp. | reverse complement strand
ACGTCTCTTCTCCGGTAGTGCGATCTCGAGTTTGCCGTTGAGGTAGTTGGAGGTGAGCGTATTCTGCCTGAGCATCAGGTCGGGGAGACCTTCAAACACGACATCGCCGCCACGTTCCCCGGCAAAGGGACCCATGTCAACGATATAATCTGATGCCAGCATCATATCTTTGTCATGTTCCACCACCACCACCGAGTTGCCCGCATCGCGCAGCTTCCGCAGCGAGGCGATGAGGCGGTGGTTGTCGCGCTGATGCAAGCCGATACTGGGTTCATCAAGGATATAAAGCACGTTGACCAGCTGGGAGCCTATCTGAGTAGCAAGCCTTATGCGTTGGCTCTCACCACCCGAGAGGGAGGCTGATGCACGCGAAAGAGAGAGATAACCCAGTCCCACATCGAGCAGGAACTGCAAGCGGGTGAGGATCTCCTTCTTGATCTCTTCGGCAATAAGTCTTTGTTTCACGGTAACCGCAGATTCAGATTGAATGATCCACTCATGGAGGGTGCGGATGTCCATCTGTGCCAGTTCGGCAATGTTCTTACCGTTAATGCGGAAGTGTAGCGCTTCCCTGTTGAGGCGTTGTCCCCGGCAATCGGGACAGACGGAGGTGGTGATGAACTGGCCGGCCCACTTTTGTGCGGTGGCCGAGGCATCCTCCTCCTGCTGCATCTCGATGTAGCGCGCTACCCCTTCGTAGGAGACCATGTAGTTGGAGTTGCCCAACGACTCGTTTTTGATCTTCAACCGCTCATCGTTACCATACATGATCTCGTCGATCGCCTCCTTCGGAATCTCCTTAATTGGCGTTTTAAGCGTCACGCCATACTTTTCGCAGATGGCAGCAATCTGCCAGAAGAGCAGGTTGCTTTTTTCCTTGCCCAGGGGGACGATGGCACCGCCGGCAATGCTCAGCTCCGGGTTGGGGATGATTTTCTCAATATCGATCTGGTCCACGGAGCCGATACCCTTGCAACGGGGGCAGGCACCCTGTGGTGAGTTGAATGAGAAGTTGTGGGGTGCCGGCTCGTTGTAGGATAAGCCGGTGGAAGGACACATCAGGCTGCGACTGTAATGGCGTATCTCATCCTGTTCCACATCCTGTATCAGGATCAGTCCCGATCCCTGTTTCATGGCGGTGCGTACGCTCGCTTTCAGCTTGTCGGCGAATTTGTTTGAGACCACCAGCTTGTCGATCAGGATCTCAATGTTATGGTTCTTGTAGCGGTCTACCCGCATGCCGGGGAGTATCTCACGAATCTCGCCGTCTACCCGCACATGTAGGTATCCTTTTTTGCGGATCTGTTCGAACAACTCCTTGTAATGTCCTTTACGATTTCGTACGACCGGTGCCAGGATGTAAATCTTCTTCCCGATATACTTCTCCAGGATCAGCTCCAGGATCTGTTCATCGGTATACTTCACCATCTTTTCCCCGGTGAGGTAGGAGTAAGCCTCTCCCGCACGCGCATAGAGCAACCTGAGGAAGTCATAGACCTCGGTGGTTGTGCCTACCGTAGAGCGGGGGTTTTTGTTGGTTGTTTTTTGCTCGATGGAGATGACCGGGCTCAGGCCGGTGATCTTGTCCACGTCGGGACGCTCCATCTTACCCAGAAAGCCTCTGGCGTAAGCAGAGAACGTCTCGATGTAACGACGTTGTCCTTCTGCGAAGATGGTGTCGAAGGCGAGTGACGATTTTCCGCTGCCACTCAGACCGGTGATCACAGTGAGGGCGTTGCGTGGAATGGAGACGTCGATATTTTTGAGATTGTGTACACGGGCGCCGTACACCCGTATCTGTTCAGTTTCAGATGCCATAGTTTATATAAACGATTGATTGGCCGGAAATGTTTACTTCGCTACCCACCCTTTTTGGTGTACTTTTCTCTTCTCTCCCTGGCGATAATAGAGATCCTTCCGAGTGGGTACCAGCAGGGTGTAATTTTTGCCGGGGGAGACCGTTAACTTAGTACTTCGCAACCAGGAGTTGAAATCCTTAAGCTGGGCATAGGTGACACCCTGCTCACGCGCAAAGGCCGCCAGGTCCGTAATTGGTGAAGTAACGGTGACCTCTTTAAAGGTCATTGGCTTGTAGAGATGTTCCGGATTGATGATGAAGCCATACTGCCGGGGATTCTCAAATACCAACTTGATGGCCAGCATGCGGTAGTAGTAGCGTGTGGTCTCTTCCACCAGCCAGAGATCGAGTGCCTCGTCGGCACCCTGGTTAGCCAGCTCGCTACCGATGCGGGCCTGCCCACCGTTGTAGGCCATGGCAGCAGCACTCCAGGAGCCAAACTTGCGGTAGGCATCATGCAGGTAACGGCTGGCTGCCACTGTCGATTTCTCTACATGGTAGCGTTCATCCACCTCAGCGGTTACCTCCAGCCCATACTGTTTAGCGGTGCTTTGCAGGAACTGCCAGAGACCGGCTGCCCGGGCCGGTGAGACAGCCCTTGGATCGAGGTTGCTCTCGATCACCGCAAGGTACTTCAGGTCGTCAGGCAACCCCTGTTGTTTCAGGATCGGTTCAATCACCGGGAAGAGGCGGTTGGCACGCTTGAAGAGCAACAGGGTGGTAGAGTGAAAGTAAGTGAAGCTGTTAAGCTCCCTGTCGAGTCGTTCCCGTCTGTCGTAACGGTCGAAGGTGATTTGCTCGCCGGCGAATGTCATGCGCTCAGGCACCTCCACCGAGGCGGTCATAGAGAGCACCAGAGGTCGCTCCGCATCACTTTTTTCCAGATGGTTCCAGGAAGTGAGTGCCAGCAGCAGTGCCCCGGCAGCCATAATAGCTGAGAAGAGGGTAATATGGAGGGTCGTTTTGTTTAACATGATCTGCTTTTATTTACAAAAATAATTGCCACCGGAACAGGGTAGGTTGTCACCTCTCCTCTCCGAATGGCTAACAAATATACAAAAAAATTCCTATGTTTGCATTCTGGTTTGAAGAAATGAATCGGCAACCGGAAATCGAAGAACCCATATGAAACTAAAGACTCCCAAATCGGTTATCAAAGCACATGATATCAGCCAGCTACGCTTTCGGGATACCCCCTTTGTGAAGCTGATGAATAAACGAATATACAATATTCTGATGGTTGCCTCCCGCTATGATATGTTCATGCTGGAAGATGACGGTCGTGTCGACGAGCAGATCTTCAACGAGTATGTCTCCCTCAACCTACGCTATCCGCCACGCTTCACACAGGTGAACAGCAGCCGCGAAGCACTGTCAGAACTGAAGCAGAACCACTACGAGCTGGTGATCTGTATGCCCAATATGGACAACAGCGACGCCTTCGAGCTGGCTATACAGATCAAGGAGCGTCACCCCGGTATGCATGTGGTACTGCTCACTCCCTTCTCAAAGGCGGTGACCCGCTCTCTCAGCCGTGAGGACCTGAGTGGCATCGATTATGTATTCAGCTGGCTGGGTGATACCGACCTGCTGCTGGCCATCATCAAGGTAGTGGAGGATCGGATGAACGTGGATCATGATGTGAAAACGGTGGGGGTGCAAACCATCTTACTGGTGGAAGACTCGGTTCGTTTCTACTCTTCGGCTTTGCCGCTGCTTTATAAGTTCGTGCTCTCGGAGTCGAGAGAATTCTCGAAGGAGGCACTCAACGACCACCTGCGGATGCTCCGCATGCGGGGGCGTCCCAAGATCCTGCTTGCGCGCAACTATGAGGAGGCGGTATACTACTACAAGAAGTATGGAGACAACATGCTGGGGGTGATATGCGATATGAGCTTCCATGTGAAGGGAGAGAAAGAGAGGCTGGCCGGTAAGCGCCTGGGCGAGTGGATCCGTACCAAAGATATCTATATCCCCATTATCTACACCTCTTCCGAATCGGAGAACAAAAAACAGATTGAAGGTGTCAGTGATGTCTTTATCGACAAGAACTCCAAAACATTCCCGCAGGATCTGCGCCGTTCCATCAAGGAGAATCTGGGCTTCGGTGATTTCATCATCACCGATCCCAACACTAAAGAGGAGATCTTCCGTATCCGCAACCTGAAGGAGCTGCAGATGAATATCCGCAACATTCCAGATGATGCACTATACTACCACCTCTCCCACAATCACTTTTCACGTTTCTTCTACTCACGGGCCATGTTTCCCGTGGCTGAGATGCTGAAGAAGATCGATGTCTCTGAGTATGCCAGCATGCATGACGCACGTGAGCTGATCTATGCTACCATCGTACAGTACCGCCGGATGAAGAACACAGGCGTAGTGGCGGTCTTCGAGAAGGAACGGTTCGACCAGTACTCCAACTTCGCCCGCATTGGCGATGGTTCTCTGGGAGGAAAGGGTAGAGGTCTTGCTTTTATCGGTTACATGGTGAAGACCCACCTGGAGTTGAACAACAACCCCAATTTCCCGGTCACTACACCCAAGACGGTGGTGCTCTGCACAGACCTGTTCGACGAGTTTATGGAGGCCAACAACCTCTACCCGGTGGCACTCTCGGAACGCGATGATGAGGATATCCTGAAACACTTCCTCGCGGCTAAACTGCCCAAGCGACTGGTGAGCGACTTCCTGGTTTTCTTCGACGCCATCGACAGCCCGATCGCGATCCGCTCCTCGAGTCTGCTGGAGGATTCGCAGTACCAGCCTTTCGCAGGCATCTACTCCACCTATATGATTCCATACGTTGACGACAAGTATGAGATGGTACGCCTGCTGAGCAACGCCATCAAGGCGGTGTATGCTTCGGTCTTCTATCGTGACAGCAAGAGCTACATGGCTGCCACGCACAACCTGATTGATCAGGAGAAGATGGCAATCGTGCTGCAGGAGGTGGTGGGATCACAGTACAGCAGCCAGTTTTATCCTGCCATCTCAGGGGTGGCCCGATCCATTAACTACTATCCCATAGGGGATGAACGTACCGAGGATGGCATCGTTAACATGGCTTTCGGTCTGGGAAAGTATATCATGGACGGCAACATGGGTCTGCGCTTCTCGCCGTTGCATGCTGCCCGCATCCTGCAGCTCAGCTCCCTTGACCTGGCGCTGCGTGATACGCAGACACAATACTATGCGCTCGACCTCAATTCGGTTTCGAAAGATTTCACCATCGATGATGGTTTTAACCTCCTTAAGCTGCGCCTGAAAGAGGCAGAGAAAGAGGGTCCACTACGCTATGTGGCCTCCACTTACGATCCACAGGACCAGATCATTCGTGATGGTTTTTATGAAGGGGGCAGGAAGATTATCTCGTTCGCCAATATCCTGCAACATGATATGTTCCCGTTGAACGAGATCCTGGGAAAACTGCTCAAGGTCGGTCAGAAAGAGATGGGACGACCGGTGGAGATCGAGTTCGCCGCGGACATCCGGGACAACCAGTTTGCCTCCTTCTACGTGCTACAGATACGGCCGATCGTTGACAGTCGGGAAGTGGTACACGAGAACCTGGAAAGAATCGATCCTCAACAGACGATTCTCTACTCACGAAACGCTCTGGGTAACGGCATCACCAGTGATGTGAAGGATCTGATCTATATAAAGAGCGATGTCTTCAACGCCTCTCACAATCCGTTGATAGCCCGTGAGATTGAACAGTTGAACCGTAGTTTTATGGAGGCGGGCCGCAACTACGTACTGGTAGGACCCGGTCGCTGGGGATCATCTGATCCCTGGCTGGGTATTCCGGTGAAGTGGCCCCATATCTCACAGGCGAGGGTGATTGTGGAGTCGGGAATGGAGAACTACCGCATTGAACCGAGCCAGGGCACCCATTTCTTCCAGAACCTCACCTCCTTTGGAGTGGGCTATTTCACTGTGAATCAATTTCTGGAGAACGACGGTTTCTTCGATGAAGCTTTCCTGAATACTCTTCCGGCGGTACAGGAGACGCAGTATATACGGCATGTGCGGTTCCAGCAACCCATCTGTATCAAGATCAACGGAAAAAAGCGAATTGGAGTGGTGATGAAACCGCTGGAGGACGCTGAACCCTGCGTTAAGGATGGTTAAAGAAGCGGCTGCCACGGAGCGTCTCCAACCGAATTGCAACTTTCGTAATGTATACATGAGATCTCATTCTTACAGTAATTTTAGAGAACATCCTATCCGGCAACCTATGTCCGTGCATGCAGGGCAGAGGTTGCTGTTTTTTATCCCACTCATGATAAACCTTTCTGCCTGTCATGCATCAAACCAAAACATCTGTCTGCTTGTTTATAGATAGAAGGAAGAGGTATTGAAACCGCGTCAATGAGACGAACCATAAAAAAATCATATGAAATCCATATCCCTGCTTATCATCCTCCTGCTCAATTTTTGCGGGATGTCAGCGCAACAAAATGCAACAATGCACAAGAACGATTATACCCTTCAATGGGAAGAGGTAGCTGCCCTGGAGAAGAAGTCACTGCCTCAGTCGGCAGCAGATGAGGTCAACCGGATACTACGTCTGGCTGTGAGTGAGCAAAACAGTCCACAGCTAATAAAGGCACTGATCCATCTGGGGAAGTATGACCTGGCCCGTGATGTTGAGAACGATACACTGGTCTTTACCTCACTGCGGGAAATGCTGGAGAAGAGCAGTGATGCGGTGGAACGTGCCGTGTTGCACTCCATGCTGGGTGAGCTCTATCTGCAATACTATCAGAAGGATCAGTGGCAGATCAGGCAACGCACGGAGCTTCGCGGTTTCATACCTGACGATA
>CAZBFS010000044.1:0-10357 GCA_964491215.1 uncultured Proteiniphilum sp. | reverse complement strand
TGAAATGCACCAGCTTGGTGTCCTCCTGCTTCCACCACTTCTCCCAGCTGTCGGGCAGCAGCTCCCGCGTGTTGGAGATATAGCCGATGGGTGCGTCGAACCAGACATAGAGCACCTTTCCTTCCGCACCCTCCACCGGCACCGGCACACCCCAGTCCAGGTCGCGGCTCACGGCACGCGGCTGCAATCCCAGGTCGAGCCACGACTTGCACTGCCCGTAGACATTGCTGCGCCACTCCTTATGCTCTTCCAGTATCCACCGTCGGAGCCATGGCTCATGCTTGTCGAGAGGCAGGTACCAGTGCTTCGTTTTGCGCATCACAGGCACGCTGCCGCTGAGTGCCGACTTGGGGTTGATCAGGTCGGTGGGACTGAGCGAGGTGCCACACTGTTCGCACTGGTCGCCATACGCCTTCTCGTTGCTGCAGTGGGGACAGCTGCCGGTGATGTACCGGTCCGCCAGGTACTGGCCTGCCTCCTCATCGTAATACTGCTCGCTCTCCAGTTCGGTGAACTCCCCCTTGTCATAGAGGGTCCGGAAGAAGTCGGAAGCGGTCTGCTTGTGGATCGGCGAGGTGGTGCGCGAATAGATATCGAAGGTGATGCCGAACTGCTGGAACGACTCCTTGATCATGCCGTGGTAGCGGTCCACGATATCCTGTGGCGTGATTCCCTCTTTCCTTGCTTTGATGGTGATGGGGATGCCATGCTCGTCGGAGCCGCCGATAAAGAGCACCTCTTCTCCCTTCAGGCGGAGATATCGTGCATAGATGTCGGCAGGAACATATACCCCTGCCAGGTGGCCGATGTGTACCGGTCCGTTGGCATATGGCAGTGCTGATGTGATCAGTGTACGTGAAAATTGTCTGGACATAAATCTTTCTAAATAGGCTGCAAAGGTAAGAAAAATTGCGCTTTTAACTCTCTGCCGGACGAAATATCATTGCCTTGAAGGTGAAAAGTCACATGTGCTGGGCGACCTGGTATGCTGCCTCTGTTCCGACCAGACGCGCTCGGTGACCGGCACCACCCTCCAGATCGACGGGGGACTGCTCAACGCTCTTTAGTGGGATAATCATCCCGAAAACATCTCCAGTAGTCGCGGATGGTGCTCTTCGCCTCACGGTGCAACAGTAACAGCCCTAATAGATTGGGAATCGCCATAAAGGCGACGGTGAGCAGCGACAAGTTCCAGATGATGGTGGTGTCGGTAAAGGAGGCCACGAAAAAGCCTGCCACGAAGATGATACGGTAAATCACCACATAACGCGATCCGGCCAGGTAGGTTACTGCCCTGTCGCCGTAGTAAGACCAGGCGATAGCTGTTGAGAAAGCGAAGAGCAACAGGCCGATGGCAACGATATATTTGCCCGATTCACCCATGAAACTGCGGGTGAAGGCGGTAGTGGTGAGTGGAGCACTGTGTATCAGTGAATGGCCGGTGAAGATGATGTCACCGGGTGTCTGTGTCACCCTCCCTCCGTTCACCTCCAGCTCTCCCGTGTAGGGTACACCGTTTTTCTGCACCTCAATCTGTTCGGCCAGTGACCTGGCATGCAACACCGAAACCTGCTCCATGATCCGACCCTCCTTCACCTGTAGTCTGCCGGTGAACAGCTCCACCTTGTTGCTGTTGCTCAGGTGACTTTCCAGATGCAACAGATCTTCACTGTTCTGTTCATCATACTGCTTTGCCAGCACTTCGATATCGGTCTTCTGGAACTGGTTGGGTAGCTTCTCATTCCACACCCCTGAGGAAAGCAACACCAATCCGGTGATGAAACAGATGATGATGGTGTCGATAAAGGGCTCCAGGATGGCCACCATGCCTTCCGACACCGGCTCATGTGCTTTGGCGGCTGCATGTGCGATGGGTGCAGAGCCCTGACCCGCCTCGTTGGAGAAGAGACCCCGGTTGACGCCGTTGTTAAAGGCAAAAGCAAATCCAGCCCCCAGGAAACCGCCGGTGGCAGCAGTGCCGGTGAAGATGTCACTGAATACCGAGAGAAAGGAGGGGATGATCTGCTGATAATTGGAGATGATCACCGCGATAGCTCCCACGAAGTAGATGATCGCCATGAAAGGTACCAGGGTGGCTGTAACCCTGGCGATCCGTTTGATGCCCCCGATGATGATCAGTGCCAGCAACAGTGACAAGACGGCACCTGTGACGATATGATTGACCCCGAATGTTGCAAAGAGGGAGTTGGAGATGCTGTTGATCTGG
The DNA here is from genome assembly GCA_964491215.1 of uncultured Proteiniphilum sp. GTDB lineage: Bacteria > Bacteroidota > Bacteroidia > Bacteroidales > Dysgonomonadaceae > Proteiniphilum. Next base: position 8,130 of record CAZBFS010000044.1, on the reverse strand, counting down.
GGTAGGCTGCCGGTACCAAAGGAGGAGAGGATGGTCGCCATGGCGAAGAACCCGCCCAGCCAGTAACCTGTCCTGATCTGCCTCCCATTTTTCAGTCGAATGTTGAGCCGTTTTTTCATGTAGTACATCGGTCCACCCGACACCATACCCTTTTCGTCAAGCTCACGGTACTTGTGTGAGAGGGTCACCTCCACGAACTTGGTACACATCCCCAGGAAAGCGGTCACCAGCATCCAGAAAAGAGCTGCCGGTCCTCCAAGGTGAACAGCCAGCGCGACCCCGGCTATGTTGCCCGTACCCACCGTGCCCGACAGCGCTGTTGCCAGCGCCTGGAAGTGTGAGGTGTCGCCACGATCGCTTTTCCTGTCATATTTTCCCCTGATAATGCGCAGTGCGTGCCTGAAATAACGTATCTGGGGGAATCCGAGGTATATGGTAAAAAAAATACCCGTACCCAATAGAAGAAAAATAAACCAATGATGTCCGCCGATATATTGATGGAGGAGGTTAAAAAAATCGTTGAGTAGCTGCATCTGTTAGCGCTGTTTCGATTCATATTCTACCTGTCGCGGGCAAATATAAATAAATCCTATTAGAAATGACCCTAAAGAAGCTCAAATATCCGGATAATTATTGTGCAATCTTTCTTATCTTTGTCGCAATCGTACCAAAAAAACAGAATAAATGATGGACAGACGCAACTTCTTGAAAAAATCGGTGATCTCTGCAACAGGACTGGGATTGACACCACTCATGGGGCAATCATTCAGCTCTCTGTATGGGGAAAATGCTCCCGGAGACAAGATCAAAATCGGACTCATCGGCTGCCGCAACCAGGGATGGAGCAACCTGAAAGCATTCCTGCAATACCCCGGCGTGGAGTGCATCTCCATATGTGATGTGGATGATCAGTTTCTATATCAACGGGCTTCTGAACTGGAAGAAATGACAGGGAAGCGCCCACCACAGCTGGTGAAAGACTGGCGCAGGGTGATTGACAACAAGGATGTGGACATGGTGATCATCGGCACACCCGACCACTGGCACTGCCTGCAATTGGTGGCAGCGTGTGAGGCAGGAAAGGATGTCTACGTGGAGAAACCGCTGGCTAACACCATTGAAGAGTGCGACCTGATGGTGGGAGCCACACGTAAATATGATCGTATCGTGCAGGTGGGACAGTGGCAGCGCAGCGATCCCCATTGGGACGAAGCAGCTGCCTACGTGCAGAGAGGCAAGCTGGGACGTGTGCGCACCGTGAAGGTGTGGGCCTATCAGACCAGCAAGTGGACCCTGCCGGTGGTGCCCGACAGCGAGGTGCCCCAGGGAGTCGATTATGATATGTGGCTGGGTCCGGCACCCAAACGCCCATTTAATCAGAACAGGTTCCACTACAACTTCCGCTTCTTCTGGGATTATGCCGGAGGGCTGATGGCCGACTGGGGTGTGCACCTGCTCGACTACGCCATGAAGGGGATGAACGTGGGACTACCCTCCTACGTCTATGGTGCCGGCGGCAAGTTTGGATATCCCGATGATGCCATGGAGACACCCGACACGCTGATGGCTACCTACCGTTATCCCGATTTCAACATCATCTGGGATCACGCCTGCGGCATCGGTAACGGACTCTTCGGCCTGCGTGAGGGAGTGGCTTTCTTTGGTGAGAACGGAACCATGATCCTCACCCGCAGCGGGTGGGAAGTTGTTCCTGAACAAGCGGTGAACAGTCGCAATTTTCCCTACTGCTATCCCTGCGACAGTGAGCGGAAACCCAACACCCCGCGCATGGAGGTGGTTGAGAAGAGAGGAGGCACCGGAAAAGGACTCTATCTGCATGCCGGCAATATGCTGGAGTGTATGCGTAGCCGCAAGCTGCCCAATGCCGATATTGCCATCGGTGCTGAGGTGGCCAAACTGAGCCATATGGCCAATATCTCCAGTCGGGTGGGCAAAGCGCTGCACTGGGACAACACTACCGGCACCTTCGACAACCTGGAGGCCAACCGGCTGATCAAAGCTCATTACCGCGAACCATGGAAACTGCCAAAGATATGATTGAACTGGTTCCTTCCCGATAATCAGGGTGACCACATAAAAAAACAGGCAGAGGATATATGAATTATCTTCTGCCTGTTGTTTCAAGAAAGATGGTCCCTGTGGTTTTTACAGGGGACCATCCCGATCGCAGGACGCGATCTTGTTGATCACCTAAAACTTATACACCCACTCGGCGAAGGCATTCACCCAACTTTGCAGGAAAGCACGGGTGTCGTCGCTCTTCAGGTTGTTCTGTTCGTCAAACAACTCCCAGCTGTTGCCTATATAGGCCTCTGGTTGCTGCATCATGTAGATGTTGAGGAAGACCATCGGCTGACGCAGAGCAAGATTGGCTCCTTCACCACCCAGCCCACTCATGGAGCTGCTCATGATGGCACCCGGTTTGCCACCCCACTTGCTTTCTCCGTAGGGACGTGAGGCCACATCCAGTGCATTTTTCATCACACCTGAAAATGTCCTGTTATACTCAGGGGTGACGAAGAGAAACCCCTCGGCAGCGCCGATCTTTTCACGAAACGCTACCCACTCAGCCGGAGGATTGCCGTCCAGATCTTCGTTGTAGTGTGCCAGCTGGCCAATCTCCACGATCTCCAGTTCGAGGGTGTCAGGAGCCAGTTTGATCACTGCATTCGCAAGCTTGCGGTTTACAGATTCCTTACGCAGACTGCCTACCAGTACTGCAATTTTCTTTTTACTCATTTTATCGTTTGTTTTTTGTTTAAATATTGTTGTCATGGGCATCAACGGCCCTGCATCTGTCTGTATAACGTTAGGGAAGCAGATTTGTTTGATCACAAAAGTCGATGGGCCATTTATGCCAGGTTACCCTTTTCGCTTGCTTTGGTAACCAGCTCTGACAAAAGCTCTCGTATCTTGGCGGGACCCTTCTCGATCGATTGCAGCGTCTCGAGAACACGATCACCCGTGATGCCTGCCTCACGCCAGCTGGTGCCTTTGCTATATGTGTTAAGCAGTACCGGCATGATCTTATCGACCGCGGCAGCAAATATTGCGTTGGGGGTCTTCTCTTTTTCAAATTCAAGCCAGAGCTCGTAATACTCCTTTCCCTGTTTGTAGGGAAGCAGGGTGAAGAGCTTTTTTGCAGCCTGGTTCTCGCGATTGAACTTGTTTCGGTTCCCCTCTTCGTCGAACATAAAGGTGTCGCCTGCTTCGATCTCCACCAGGTCGTGCAGGGTTATCATCCTGATGATATGCAGCAGATCCAGTTCTTCACTGTTATCTGCATACTCGAAGAAGAGCATGGCTGCCAGGATAGAATGCCAGGTGTGCTCGGCAGTATTTTCCCGCCGGCTATCATCAGTGAGCCAATTGCGGCGGATCACCTGCTTCAGTTTGTCCGCCTCCAGAATAAAATCAATCTGTTGTCTTAGTCTTTTCTCCATCGTTACTGTTTCTATTCACCCTTAGAGTTGACGGGTAACTGTTAAACAGATTTCAGGAGAAATCGTTTACCGTTGTGGATTCTTTTTTAATCCGGGAAGCTTCCTCGCCCGAAGCGGATTTTTCTCCTCTTTGCCAAGGTTGCGCGAATGATAGTGAAATGTGGTGTCGGGCCTGGTGACAATCATGTGAGAGGTGTGGCCGGCTGTAGGAAGTTACGATGGTTTGCTATGATTTAACGCCTGCGGACGAAGAACTGTTTCATCAACTCACCACATTCATCGGCCATCACGCCTGCGGTGACCTCTGTCTTCGGATGAAGCATCTCTGCTGAGATGGTAGTGTAGCCCCTCTTCTTATCGGCGGCTCCGTATACCAGGCGTGACAGCTGGGCCCAGCGCAGTGCCCCGGCACACATGGGGCAAGGCTCTACCGTCACGTAGAGCGTGCAGTCGGTTAGGTATTTGCCTCCCAACACATTGGCTGCCGCGGTAATGGCCTGCATCTCAGCATGTGCTGTTACATCGTGCAACATCTCGGTGAGGTTATGTGCACGGGCAATGATGCGTTGGCCGGTTACCACCACGGCACCCACCGGCACCTCATCCTGCTCGAACGCTCTTTGTGCCTCCAGCAGTGCCTGTCGCATGAAATAATTGTCGTCCAGCATAAGCCTATCGCCGCATTTCGTTTTCTTCAAAGAGGGTGGGGTAATCCTGTTCCATGTTTTTCAGGATGTGGTTGAGCACGGTCTCCCGGTACCATCGTGAACGATTGGTAATCCTGTATTTTTTCAGATAGAACTGGATGAGGTTATGCTCTTCATCGCTGAGCATGAAGACCGCTTTCTTCACACGTGGCTTCACTTTCCCCTGTAGCTTGTATTTTTTTGTGCCCATCAAAAATTGCCATTCGATTACCTGCCGTTACAGATCGGTTTTGGATCTCATCTGAAACGCTTTCCCTTTGCTGATGCAAAAAAACAAAATATTTTCACCAAAAGGAACTTTTTCACTGCTAAATTTGTATTTTTACAACATTTATGGGCTTTTCAGCCGGATAAGCGATGGCGCAACACAACGAACTGGGACATAAAGGTGAGGCGGCTGCGGTAAGCTATCTGGAGTCAAATGGACACCATATCCTGGAAAAAAACTGGCGGCTGCATGGGTATGAGATCGATATCATCACCACCCATGGAGGATATATTGTCTTTGTGGAGGTGAAAACACGCACATCAAACCAGTGGGGTGACCCGGAGAGCTTCGTGAACAAACAACGCATGCGGCGGATGATACAGGCAGCACATCACTATCTGATCGGACACCGGATCGACCTGCCGACACGTTTCGACATCGTTGCCATCATCTGGGAGGGTGACCATTATGAGCTGGAGCACATTGAGGATGCTTTTGTTTCATTCTGATCAACTTATCAATGGTCACATCGTAAACAAGAAGTGAAGGATAAATCAGAACACAGGAGAGAGATGAATATTGAAGAACTCTTTAACTATTGTCTTTCTGTGAAGGGTGCCGAGGCAACAACACCTTTTGATGAGGTTACCATCGTGATGAAGGTGATGGGTAAGATGTTTGCCATGATTCCCACCGACGAGGAACGTTGCAGTATCAGCCTTAAATGCGACCCGGAAGAGGCGATACGTCTGCGTGAACAGTATGAGTCTGTGGAGGAGGCCTATCATATGAATAAAACCTACTGGAACAGAATATTTCTCGATGGTGACATCGGTGATGATGAGCTGAAGCGATTGATCAACCATTCGGTGGAGGAGGTGATTCACAAGTTGCCCAAAAAGATACAACAGGATTATTATGGAACAACTGAGCAATAAACGAAAGATCGTTCGGCTTGAGGAGATCGACTCCACCAACCGTTACCTGAAGCAGCTTGTCAGGGAGGAACGGCCTGAAGAGGGATCATTGGTGGTCAGCGATTATCAGTCAGGAGGACGGGGACTGATGGGCAACAGATGGTACGCCGCCAAGGGTGACAACCTGCTCTTCAGCCTGCTGGTCTACCCGCGGCTGCTGATGGCAAATGAGTCGTTCATCCTCTCCCGCATCGCCTCCCTGGCCCTCAAGAACACGCTCGACACCTTCACCGATGATATTCGCATCAAATGGCCAAACGATATCTATTGGAAAGACAAAAAGATTGCCGGTATTCTCATCGAGAATGATGTTCAGGGCAAGGAGATCGATAACTCGGTGATCGGCATCGGACTCAATGTGAACCAGCAGATCTTTCCCTTCGATTTACCCAACCCGGTATCACTGTGGCAGATCACCGGCACCATACACGACAGGGAGCATCTGTTGGATCTCATCATACGTGAGTTTTTTCTGCTTTACCGTGATCTGCAGGATGACTTGAAAACAGCAATAGAAGATGAATACATGCTCGACCTCTATCGTGTGAACGATTACTACTGGTTTGAAGATCATGATGGCAGGTTCCGGGCAAAGATCGAAAGTGTGTTGCCATCGGGACACTTGGTGCTACGTACACTCGAAAGCGACGACGAACGCAAGTATGCCTTTAAAGAGGTGTCGTTCGTCGATTAAATAGCTATAAGCCGTAAGCTATAAGCTATAAGCAAATCCTCAAATCAATTTCAGCGGTAAGCTGAAAAAAGCAAAAATGCAAAAAAAAACAAGCGATAAGAAGTAAGAAAAGGCTTATAACTAATCGCTTACATCTAACAACTAAGGATACATATGCAATTCAAACGGATTTTATTAAAGCTGAGCGGTGAGTCGCTCATGGGTGAGAAACAGTATGGGATCGATGAAAAACGCCTGCAGGATTATGCGGCGCAGATTCGTGAGGCAGCTGTAAAAGGAGTAGAGATCGGCATCGTGATCGGGGGTGGTAACATTTTCCGCGGTCTGAGTGGTACAGACAAAGGATTCGACAGGGTGAAGGGCGACCAGATGGGGATGCTTGCCACCGTGATCAACAGCCTGGCACTCAGTTCGGCCCTCACTGCAGCAGGACAGCGTAACCGCCTCTTCACCGCCGTACGCATGGAACCGGTGGGAGAGCTTTATTCCAAGTGGAAAGCCATTAAAGCGATGGAACAGGGTGAGATCGCCATTATCGCTGGCGGTACCGGCAACCCCTTCTTCACCACCGACACCGCGTCGGCACTGCGGGGTGTAGAGATTGAAGCCGATGCCATGTTCAAGGGAACAAGGGTCGACGGTGTTTATACCGCTGATCCGGAGAAGGACCCCACCGCCACGAAATTCAACACCATCACCTTCGATGAGATCTATCAGCGGGGGTTGAAGGTTATGGACCTGACCGCCACCACCCTCTGCCGTGAGAACAATCTGCCAATCGTGGTTTTCGACATGGACAGCTATGGCAATCTAAACAAGCTGCTCGACGGCGAAGAGATCGGTACTTTGGTTCATTTGTGACATCCTTTCAAAAGTTTTGACTATTTTTGCCAGTAATACAATTTTTAAGATAGTTATGGATACAACAACAATCAGAAATGAGGCCGAGGAGAAAATGAAGATGACCCTCGAGTTTCTGGATGAGACCTTCTCCCGCATCCGGGCAGGACGTGCCAACCCGCACATTCTCGACGGCATCCGCGTGGAGTATTACGGCAGCCATGTACCACTCTCTAACGTGGCTACTGTCACTACTCCCGACGCCAAGACCATCATGGTGCAACCCTGGGAGAAGCCGATGCTCAAGGTGGTAGAGAAAGCTCTACTCGACTCTGACGTGGGTATCACCCCCGAGAACAACGGTGAGGTGATCCGTCTGGGCATCCCCCCGCTCACCGAGGAGCGCAGGAAACAGCTGGTGAAACAGACCAAGCAAGAAGCCGAAGAGGCGAAGATCAGCATCCGCAATGCCCGCCGCGAAGGGATCGATGAATTAAAGAAAGCGGTGAAAGAGGGTTTGCCCGAAGATATGGGCAAAGATGGCGAAAATGAACTGCAGAAGCTGCACGACAAGTATATCCGGAAGGTGGATGATATGTTCGCCGAGAAAGAGAAAGAAATACTGACTGTTTGATGGCATCAGCCTGCGACGAGGAGCGATTGCAACAACGCAGTGGTCTGGTGATCCGAAATACCGGTAACATTTACCTGGTGCGCGATGAGCAGGGCAATGACCTGCTCTGCCGTGCCAAGGGTAACTTCCGGTTGAAAGGGATTCGCAGTACCAGCCCCGTGGTGGTGGGTGACCGGGTGAGTCTTGACGTGAACCCCGACGGCACTGCTTACATCACCGAAATTGCTGATCGAAAGAACTACATCGTGCGGCGGGCATCCAACCTCTCTAAGCAGGTACATATCCTGGCATCCAACATCGATCGGGCACTGCTCTGCATCACGCTGCGCTACCCCGAAACCACCACCGTCTTTATCGACCGCTTTCTGGCTACAGCAGAAGCCTACTCGGTGCCGGTGACCCTTCTTTTCAACAAGACCGATCTTTACGATGATGATGATCAGGAGTACCTGCGGGGAATGATTCATCTCTATACCAGCATCGGCTATTCCTGCCTGGAGAGTTCGATGGTAACCGGTCAGGGCAGGGATGAGCTGGAGGCACTCACGCACGGGATGATCGTGCTGCTTGCGGGCCACTCCGGTGTGGGCAAGTCGACCATCGTCA
>CAZBFS010000043.1:8926-10520 GCA_964491215.1 uncultured Proteiniphilum sp. | reverse complement strand
CTCTGCTTTATGTCTTATCAAAATGTGTATGTAAATATCTAAAGATCGCTTCTTGATCGCTTTTTGTAAGAGGCGTTCCTCTCAAAAGCGGGTGCAAAGATAGGGAGAGTTTCTTTACCATCCAAACATATTCACGAAAAAAAATCAATATTTTTACTCACTATTTCCCGAAAAACGTTTTAACAAAGTGATTTCCATAATTGTAATCGAAAAAGAAAAAACTACTTTTTTTGAAGAAAAAATAAAGAAGCGCGAAAAACAGCATTTTTACCCGATTGACGATCAAAAGCGGACTTGGTGAAATGAGGACCAAATGAGCAATATTAACATAGAAAAGGGAAAGGATGAACCACACTGTCGGGTAAAGAGAGAACACCCTTACCAATGGAAGCACTGCCCAGAGAGGAGGGAGAAAAGAGCCAAAATGTGAAAAACGATGCCAAATATTCCGTATCTTCGCAGAAAAATAGAAAATTCATCCAATCAACTGCCGCAGGCTACAACAGATAAAACAGAATGAAAGGGATCATACATATATTAAAGAGATTTCTACCTCCCTACAAGAAGCATCTTATACTGACGTTCGTCTTCAATATACTGACCGCTATCCTGAATGTCTTTTCACTCGCTACCATCATTCCCATCCTGCAAGTACTCTTCAGGGTCAACATCGAGACCTACTCCTTTGTGCCCTGGAACAGCAGCGAGGGCTCACTGGTTGATATCGCACTCAACAATCTGAACTGGTACATCACCCAACTGATAGAGACTAACGGGGCCAGCTTCACATTAATGATGCTGGCGGTGATACTGATCGTGATGACCCTGTTGAAGACCGGTAGTGCCTATCTGGGCTCCTACTTCGTGATCCCCATCCGCACGGGCGTGGTGAAAGATATCCGCATCGGGATCAATGACAAGATCCTCTCATTGCCCATCGGCTTCTTCACCGAGGAGCGCAAGGGTGATATCCTCTCCCGCATCTCGGGCGATGTGAATGAGGTGGAGAACTCGGTGATGAGCTCGCTCGACATGCTCTTCAAGAACCCACTCCTCATCGTGATCTATCTCACAACCATGTTCTTCCTTAGCTGGCAGCTCACCCTCTTCGTACTGGTGGTGCTCCCCGGCATGGGATATATCATGGGACGGGTGGGACGATCGCTGAAACGGAAGTCATTCGACGCACAGAACAAGTGGGGGGAGCTGATGTCGCAGGTGGAGGAGACATTGAGCGGACTGAGGGTGATCAAGGCGTTCAACGCGGAGGGGAAGATATCCGGGCGATTTCACGCCGGTAGCAACCAGTTCCGGCGGATGTCGAACCGGATTGCCCGCAGGCAGCAACTGGCCCACCCCATGAGCGAGCTGCTGGGCACCATCACCATCGCTATCGTTCTCTGGTTCGGTGGATCACTCATCCTGGGCGGGAGAGGGTTAATCGATGCCGCCACATTCATCTACTACCTCACCATCTTCTACAGCATCATCAACCCGGCGAAGGAGTTATCCAAATCAGCCTACGCGATACAGCGCGGCCTGGCATCGATGGAGCGTATCGACCGGATCCTGGAGGCAGAGAATCCGATCACGG
>CAZBFS010000043.1:3473-8916 GCA_964491215.1 uncultured Proteiniphilum sp. | reverse complement strand
CCATGCCATTTTTCAATCGTGAGATCGCTTACAGAAATGTGTGGTTCCGCTACAACAATGACTGGGTGATCCGCGATGTGACACTACAGATTGAAAAGGGGAAGACCATCGCACTGGTGGGCCAGTCCGGCTCGGGCAAGTCGACTATGGCCGACCTCCTGCCCCGTTTCTACGATATACAAAAGGGAGGCATCTTTATCGACAACACCAATATCAAGGATGTACGCCTACACGACCTGCGTGCACTGGTAGGCTACGTGAATCAGGAGGCGATCCTCTTCAACGACACCTTTTACAACAACATCGCCTTCGGCCTGAGTGATGTGCGGGAGGAGCAGGTGATCGAGGCGGCCAGGATCGCCAACGCCCACGAGTTTATCATGGCTACGGAAGATGGCTACCAAACGAATATTGGCGACAGGGGGGGTAAGCTCTCCGGGGGACAGCGACAACGCATCAGCATTGCGCGTGCCATCCTGAAGAACCCGCAGATACTGATTCTGGATGAAGCGACCTCAGCGCTCGACACTGACTCTGAGAGACTGGTACAGGATGCCCTGGAGATGCTGATGCAAAACCGCACCACCATCGTGATCGCACACCGACTCTCAACCATCAAGAATGCCGATGAGATATATGTGATGCGGGAGGGTAAGATTGTGGAATCAGGGCAGCATGCCGTCCTCTACGCGCAGGGGGGATATTACACCAAGCTGTGTGACAGCCAGAGTGAGTTCAGTGAATCATGATTTCCGGGCAATCCCGGCACCGTTTATGATCTTGTCCAATAGGCGGTCCACCGCTTCATAGGGAGAATTGATGCTTCGGAACTCAGGCACCATCTCCTTCATCTTCTTCACCGTACGCATGTCATCGTAATCGTACGACACCTTGATCAGGTTGTCGATCTGCTGTGAGACCTCTGCATATTCATACTCCCTCACTTCGGCAATCATGATCTTCTCATGGTGCGTCGGCTTGGCGAGCTCCTTCAGGTTCAGCAACTCCTCATACAACTTCTCACCATGGCGAAGGCCGGTAAACTCGATCTTCACATTGGGTGTGTCCGAGAGACGAATCATCCGTTTGGCCAGATCGAGGATTTTCACCGGCTTACCCATGTCAAAGATGTAGATCTCACCGTTATGGCCCATGGCACCTGCCTCCAGCACCAGCTGGCACGCCTCGGGGATGGTCATGAAATAGCGTATGATCTCAGGGTGCGTTACCGTCACGGGACCACCATTGCGGATCTGTTCACGGAAAAGAGGTATCACCGAGCCATTGGAGCCAAGCACGTTGCCGAAACGGGTGGTGATAAATTGTGTAGTGTGCGGGCCCGTCTTCTCCAGGTGCTTCGCAAGCGACTGCACATAAATCTCACAGATACGCTTGGAGCAGCCCATCACATTGGAGGGGTTCACCGCCTTATCGGTGGAGACCATCACAAACTTGAGGGCATTGTACTTCACCGCCAGGTCGGCCACGATCTTGGCACCCAGGATATTGGTCTGTACCGACTCCGACACGTTATCCTCCATCATGGGCACATGCTTATAGGCTGCTGCATGAAAGATATACTGCGGACGGGTGCGGGTAAACACCTTCTCCATGCGGGGAGCATTGCTGATATCGGCCACGATGATCTCCGTGCGCAGGTCGCGCCATTTCTCACGAAGCTCCAACCGCATGTTGTGCAGGGGTGTCTCCGCCTGGTCGATCAGAATGATGCTGTATGGGTTGAAGGATGCCACCTGTCGTACAATCTCGCTACCGATGGATCCGGCGGCGCCGGTCACCATCACCCTTTTACCTTCCAGGTTGCCGGCGATCTGCAGCATGTTCACCTGTATGGGATCGCGTGGCAGCAGATCCTCGATCTGCACATCCTTGATCTGCGTCTTACTCATCATGGTGCCGTTCCACTCATTCACCGGCACGGTGGTCAGCAGGGAGATGTTGTGGTCCACGAAGTTAACCAGCAGGTTGGAGTTCTTTATCTCATCCATCTTCTGGGGGGAGACAATGATGGTCTTCACATCCTTGGTCTCCAGGGTCCTGAACAGATTCTCATCGTTGGCATGAATGGTCACCCCCATCAACTGCTTGCCGATCATATGATGCTCATCGGAGATGAATCCCATCACACGGTAGTTGAACTCACTGTTCCCTTTCAGCGCTTTGGCCACGCTGATACCGGCCTGCTTGGTGCCATAGATAAATATATTGACCGGCTTCACACTTCTGCCGGTGATACCTTCGTAGGTCTCCTTCACCACGATACGCGAAAAGATCATCAGGAACATATTCAGGAAGAAGATGGCTGCAAAGGTCATAGTGCTCACCGAAAAGCCGGGATCAAACCTTTTGATCAACAATACCGCGATGAAGGTTAGCAGATAACCCAGCATCAGAGAATAGGTGATTCGCATCAGGTCCGTGAAAGAGGAGAACCGCAGGATCCCGCTGAAGGTGCGGAAAGAGACAAAAAAGATCGTGTTGAACAAAATGAGCAACAGGGTGAGTGTAATCCCATCAGTTCTGACCTCCGGAGTGAGACCGCTGAAGCCATATCGCACCAGGTACATCGAGATACATGAGAAGAGAATCATCAGGTGATCGATCAGGAAAATTGTAAATCTCGACAACACTCTGTTGGAGAGAAAATTTTGAAAAATCTTACTCATACTTCTTCATTCATGTTGACAACCATTGAATCTTATATCACAAGGTAAATATAACCAAAACCGGCCTACCTAACCCGGCTACACGCATAAATTCCAAACATTGAGGAAAAAAGCTTCGTTCCTCACCGATACGTTTCACGAATAATTGCCTCGGGTGAAGCCTTTCCTGTCTCGATCAGTTCAATACCCTTTTTAATCAGTTGATCTCTCTTGTGATAGGCTGCCCAGAAAGCTTCCTCACCAAAGAAATTGCGTATGATGTATGCATACATCGTATTCTCCAACAGCTCTGCCGACTCCTGTAGATAATAGGGCCGCCTCCGGATGCCGTTATGGTCGGCAAAGCTGACCAGGTTCAGCAGGAGCGGTTGTTGCTTCAGGTAGTTGTAGAGCTCATCCCATTCTTCGAAGCGATCCAACTTCTCCCTGTTCATATCGGAATAAAGCATCGCAAATTTTTCATCCAGGCGGTTGTTTACCACCAGGTTATAATAGGGATTAATCCCTGAGGTGTCACGTGCCACAAAGATGTCGGGCATAATCCCGTCACCTCCGTAAACCATTCTGCCACCCATCGTATGATAAGGGGTCAGATGATTCGACACCGTATCTACATTCAGGTAATTCCCCTCGAGATAACGGTTGATGGCATCCATCTCATACTCGGCATACTTGCCTTTTTCGTAACCTCTCTGAATAGACCTCCCAGAGGCGGTGTAATAACGAGCTACGGTCAGGCGTACCGCCGATCCGTCAGGAAAATTGCGCTGGCTTTGTACCAACCCCTTGCCAAAAGAGCGGCGCCCGATGACCAATCCCCGGTCATGATCCTGTATGGCACCGGCAAAGATCTCACTTGCAGATGCACTCAGCTCGTCGATCAGCACCACCACATCATCCTCCTTACAGGTTCCTGAACCGTTGGCGTAGTTGTCGGTGCGGGGGAAGCTACGCCCTTCGGTGTAGACAATCAGATCCCCTTTGTTCAGGAATTCATTTACCATGGCAACCACCGTTTCCAGTGATCCCCCTGCGTTCCCCCGCAGGTCGATCAAAAAAGCATTGGCACCCTGGCTCTTTAACTTGGAGATGGCTGAGATAAACTCACTGAAGGTTTGAAAACCGAAGTTCCTCCCCAGTTTGATGACACCCACCTTCTCTGTTACCATATAGGCGGCATTGACACTGTTCATTGGTATGTCGCCGCGGGTTACGGTAATCTCCCGAAGGCTCGTTTCATCCTCCCGTAGGATACCCAGCTTCACTTCCGATCCTTTTTCTCCGCGAAGTATTCTTAGCACATCCTCATTTTGCATGTTGTGCCCAACAACCAGACTGTCATTCACCTCCACGATCCGGTCCCAGAGCATGATGCCGGCAGCCTCTGAAGGGCCGCCCGACACGATACCGGTCACCACGATGGTATCTTTCAAGAGATAGAAGGTGACGCCAATACCCGAGAAATGTCCTTCCAGGTCCTCGTTCACACGTTTCATATTCAATGCAGAAATATACTCCGAGTGAGGGTCGAGCTCCTGGATGATGTTGGGAAGGGCATCCTCCACCAACTGCCGCATATTGACAGTGTCAACATATGATTCGCGGATATAGCTCATGACTGCATCGATCTTGCCTGCTCCATCGACATTGCCCGAACGACCAAGCTGACCGTACTTGCTGCCAATGAAAATACCCAATGCAATACCGACCCCGATCCACAGGGGCAGCCATGTTCTCACTTTCTTCTCTGCATCCATCTTGAAATTAACTTTTATGCTCTGTCAGGGTCAACGGCAACCAGCTCAATGCCGGCTCTCTGCAACAGTTCAATCCCGTCACTCAGCCGGTACGCATCAGCATAAACAACCCGTTTGATGCCGGCTTGAATGATCAACTTGGAACATTCAATGCAGGGTGAAGAAGTGACATAGAGTGTTGCTCCCTCGCTGCTGTTACTTGAGCGGGCCACCTTCGTGATGGCATTCGCCTCGGCGTGCAGCACATAAGGCTTGGTCACATCCGACTCATCTTCACATATATTCTCAAATCCCGACGGAGTGCCGTTATAACCGTCGGAGATGATCATCTTATCCTTTACCAGGAGTGCTCCTACTTTCCTGCGTTTACAATAAGAGTTCTCTGCCCATATAAACGCCATGCGCATGTAACGCCGGTCGAGCAGCCCCTGCTTGTCGTCTGTTTGGTTCATCATCGTCTATATCGCTTTTAGACTCATGTCCAGACCCTTCACCGAGTGTGTCAAGGCCCCCACGGAGATGTAATCGACACCTGTCTCGGCATAGCGTCGAATGGTGTTGAAGGTGATACCGCCAGACGACTCGAGTTCCACGCGGCCCTGTACTAACAGTACAGCTTCACGTGTCTTTTCGGGAGTGAAATTGTCGAGCATGATGCGATCTACACCTCCCAGCTGTAACACCTGCTCCAGCTCTTCAAGGCTTCTCACCTCAATCTCGATCTTCAACTTCCTGTTGTGTTCGCGAAGGTAGGAATGGGCTCCACGTATGGCCTGCTCTATTCCGCCGGCAAAATCGACATGATTGTCTTTCAACAGGATCATATCGAAGAGGCCGATACGATGATTCACACCCCCTCCAATCTTTACTGCCTGCTTCTCCAGCATGCGCATCCCGGGAGTTGTCTTGCGTGTATCCAATACTCTGGCTTTGGTTCCTTCCAGCAGTTTCACATATTCGCGTGTAATGGTGGCAATACCACTCATCCGCTGCATGATG
>CAZBFS010000043.1:0-3463 GCA_964491215.1 uncultured Proteiniphilum sp. | reverse complement strand
CCAGCCTTTCGGTCTGCAGAATGGATTGCACCTTGCCCCTGACGAGGAAAGCCTCATCACCGGGGTGAACCGCTTCACCATCACCTATGATAATCTCCATCTGAAGGGCGGGGTCAAACTGATGAAACACCTCTCTGGCTACCTCCACACCGGCCAGCACACCCTCCTCCTTTACCAGCAGTCTGGAGGCACCCTCCACATCTGCAGGGATACTACAGAGTGTTGTATGATCCCCCTCACCGATGTCTTCGGCAAAAGCCAGATGTATGAGTCGATGGATCAATTCTTTTTCTTCCATATTTTATGAAACAGGGGTTTCGGACAGTTAACGCCCAACCCACCCCTTTTGTTATAATTTTACTAAAAATCTATGCAAAAATAGGAAATAAACAGTTACATTTGTCCTCCACAGCTGCTTTTTTCCGCAGATGGGACAATTATTCTTGTATTGTGGTGTTTATTTCGGAAAAACTGGCAATCGGTCCGATACAACCGGCACAAAGAGCCGTCGGTTTGACACAAAAACAAAAATATGTGAATGAAAGTTATTCTGCTTTCGGTCGGCAAAACCGACCATCTGTTATTGTCACAAATCATTGAAGATTACCGCAAGAGAGTGAATCACTACATCCCCTTTGAGATGAAGATGGTGGCTGACCCGAAAAACAGGAAAAACCTTTCGGAAAAAGAACAAAAGAGAGAGGAGGCTCTCCTCCTGTTGAAAACACTCCAACCGTCTGATTACGTGGTTTTATTGGACGACAAGGGAAAACAGTACCGCTCTGCTGAATTTGCCCGTTATATGGAAAAGAAGAGCCACTCGGTTCCAAGGCAACTGGTATTCGTGGTGGGCGGCCCCTACGGATTTGCACCGGAGATGTATGACCGGGCAGCGGAAACCATCTCACTGTCTAAAATGACCTTTACGCATCAAATGGTAAGGCTGGTTTTCGCGGAACAGCTCTATCGTGCGATGACAATCATGCATAACGAACCCTACCATCATGCATAAACTTGCTCTTATCACATTGCTACTGCTCATCAGCAGTGTCATTTATCCGCAGGAGCCTATCACCGGCAGCTGGGAAGGAACACTGCATATTCAGAACAACAAACTGCGTATACGGTTCCACATCGAAGCAAACGACACCGTCTACAGCAGTAGGATGGACAGTCCCGACCAGGGAGCATTCGACCTGCCCACTACACGAACAACCTTTCTTGATAACAAGCTGGAGATCATTGCCTCGGGACTGGGACTCTTTTACCGTGGCACCCTGTTGCAGGATACAATTGATGGCACCCTCAATCAGGGTGGGATCCCATTGGCACTTACTCTTCACCGCATCGTCAAACAAGAACGTGTGCGCCCGCAGACACCGCGTGAACCCCTTCCCTATCGCTCGAAAGAGCTGCTGATACCTGCCGGTGACAAGGTGAGGGTACTGGGTGCCACACTGACAATACCAAACGGGGAGGGCCCCTTTCCGGCAGTAGTGCTGATCGCCGGCAGCGGTCCCAACGACCGGAACGAAACAATCTTCGACCACAAACCCTTTTTCGTGATCTCCGATCACCTCACGCAACTGGGATACGCTGTGCTGCGCTACGACAAACGGGGCATCGGTGCGTCGACAGGCTCTTATCGCACTGCTACGGTTCAGGATTTCGTGGAAGATGCGAAAATGGCGGCAGCCTACCTCCGACAGCTTGAAGAGATTGACCCTGACCGTATCGGGTTGTTGGGACACAGCGAGGGCGGTATTGTGGCTCCCATGCTGGCTGCAGGAAACAGTGACATCGACTTTGTAGTGCTGATGGCTGCACCCGGCACAACAGGCATGGAAGTGGTGATGGATCAGAATGAGATTTCGTTGAGGCATCAGGGTGTTGAGCCGGAGACGATTGAAGAGCTGCAAAAGCTCAACAGAGAGACCTTTGGCATGCTGCTGGAATGGAAAGGAACCGAAGAGGATCGGACTGCCCTGCGCGACCAGCTATCTCGTTTCTGGAACAAATTGCCGCTACTCGTCCGCATGAAAGTAGAAAAGGAGGCCTTTCTGCGGAGTCAGTTCAACGCGATGACCATGCCGGGCTACCTCAGCTTCCTGCGGGCTGACCCCTCGCTTTACCTGAAAGAGGTGACCTGTCCGTTGCTGGCACTTAACGGTGAGAAAGACACCCAGGTGCCGGCGGTGAAAAATATCAGGGCCATTACCTCAGCACTGGAAATAGCAGGTAACAAAAATGTGGAGACAAGAATCTACCCCGGTCTGAACCACCTCTTTCAGGAATGTATCACCGGGTTGACTGATGAGTATGCAAAATCGGAACAAACACTCGCACCGGTTATGCTGAACGAGGTGGGTGAATGGTTGAAAGAGGTGACAACTGTTTCTATAACCTTCAATTAAATAAATGTACAATGAACAAGCGAAAGACTATCCTTACTCTCCTCTGGATCCTTATAGCACTCATTGCCGCCGGCAGCATGGCATCTCTGATTCTCTTCCCCCAGTGGAAGGGTATCTTTTTCGCCGGCATGGGTGGCTTCCTGATCCTGAACCTGCTCTTGTCAATGTTCTTCATCCGGAAGAACTTCCGTAATTAATCGGTCAGGCCAAATTCAAAGTGAAGCTGATCCAGCACTTCCCGCTCGTATGGATCGGCCGAATCATAGAAGCCGGCAACCCGATGCAGCACCTCACCCCTGTTCTTCTCCGAGAGGCGACCGTGGTATTTCAACACATTCAACGCCGCCTGTCGCAGTAACAACGACTCACTTTTCAGATCTCCCGCTGCACGGTTTAACAGCTTATCACTCTCCACCATCTCCAGGGTGGTTGAACGGGTGATGCAGAGACGGGCAAAGAGCCAATAACCGATTGTTCGGAGCTGCGCCCCCTCACTGTTGCTCCAATCGTTCACCAACACACCGGCAAAGGGTAACTGCTGGAAGAGGCTGCGACACGTCTGCTCACGGATCTCCTGGTTGGTGATTGCATCAACCCACCGGTCGGCAGTCTCGCGCGTAAACCGATCTACAGGGTACAGCATCGTGGCAAGGATCTTCAGCTCACGTACATCCTCTTTCCAGAGTTGCTCCGCCAGTTCCGCATCAGGTGTGTATCGGGCAGCTATCTCACGGATTCGCATCAGATCCACTCCGAAGTTCATCCGGTAATGTACCCCCTTCTCGCGCATGCTGGCTGCTGTCACCCCATTCATTGAGAGCCGCAGATCACTGCGAATGCTCCGTATGATTGTCTCCATCGTCACATCTTTTAGGTTTGGAGTGCAAAATTAACAGAAAGTGGCGTCATACAATCCTGTTTCCTCTATTTTTCATTATATTTGCAATTGTACCTCACTAAAAAAACCATAGCTGTTATGAGACTATTACTGATTAGCAATTCCACCAATCCCGGTGAAGCCTATCTCGACTATCCCAAAAATCATATCA